>NZ_JAPFCD010000044.1:0-40768 GCF_026153155.1 Photorhabdus aballayi
GTGCCGGCATAGGCTATTCGAAGGGGTAGGTTTGCTGGACAAGAGTCGTGTGAACCTCAGCAAGTTTCTGAACCGTGAGTGTTCACCAACGTGTAACTTATTATTGGGTAAGCTTTAATGAAAACTTTTACAGCTAAACCAGAAACCGTAAAACGCGACTGGTATGTTGTTGACGCAGATGGCAAAACTTTAGGCCGTCTTGCAACTGAAGTGGCTCGTCGTCTGCGCGGCAAGCATAAAGCGGAATATACTCCGCATGTTGATACCGGTGATTACATCATCATCGTTAATGCAGAAAAAGTTGCAGTCACCGGCAACAAGCGTTCTGATAAAATTTACTATCACCACACCGGTCATATCGGTGGTATCAAGCAAGCGACCTTTGAAGAGATGATTGCTCGCCGTCCTGAGCGTGTAATTGAAATCGCGGTTAAAGGCATGCTGCCAAAAGGGCCACTGGGCCGTGCAATGTACCGTAAACTGAAAGTTTACGCCGGTAGCGAGCACAACCATGCGGCACAGCAACCGCAAGTTCTGGACATTTAATCGGGATTATAGGCAATGGCTGAAAATCAATACTACGGCACTGGTCGCCGCAAAAGCTCTTCCGCACGTGTCTTTATTAAGCCAGGTAGCGGCAATATCGTCATCAACAAACGCAGCCTTGAAGTTTACTTCGGCCGTGAAACAGCGCGCATGGTTGTTCGTCAGCCGCTGGAATTGGTTGATATGTTGGGTAAACTGGATCTGTACATCACCGTTAAAGGTGGTGGTATTTCTGGTCAAGCAGGTGCAATCCGTCACGGTATCACCCGTGCACTGATGGCGTATGACGAAACTCTGCGTTCTGATCTTCGTAAAGCTGGCTTCGTTACCCGCGATGCTCGTGAAGTTGAACGTAAGAAAGTTGGTCTGCGTAAAGCACGTCGTCGTCCACAGTTCTCCAAGCGTTAATTTTTTGTCTTTATGGCAATTATTTAATGTGCAAACCCGTCTTTGCGGCGGGTTTTTTACTTAATTATCCATACACTTCCCCCAAAATGTACAAAATCTGGTAAACTAGTGCCAATTTTTGCCTCATCCATTTGTCTGCCTACTATCTGAACGATAGTAATTGTGTTGAAACGGTAATTTTGTTGAAACGGTAATATGTGTTGAAACGATAGTAATTGGTGTTGAGTAGCGCATTCCGTATTCACCGTTGCGGCGCAGAAACATAAGGGGTGAGAATGAATGAGTAAGAATAGTCGTGGTCGTGTGGGGCTATTCATTCCTTTTTTAGATAAACTTGGAGGTTTTCATGGCTGTCGCTGCCAACAAACGTTCGGTAATGACTCTGTTTTCAGGCCCGGCCGACATTTTTAGCCATCAAGTGCGAATTGTATTGGCGGAAAAAGGTGTCAGCGTTGAAGTTGAGCAGGTTGAGGCAGGTAACCTGCCACAGGACCTTATCGATCTGAACCCTTATCAGACAGTTCCGACTTTGGTTGATCGTGAGCTGACGCTATATGATTCCCGCATCATTATGGAATATCTGGATGAACGCTTTCCTCATCCGCCATTAATGCCTGTGTATCCGGTTGCCCGTGCTTCCAGTCGTTTGATGATGTACCGCATCGAAAAAGACTGGTACTCCCTGATGTATACTATTGAGGAAGGCAATTCTCAAGAGGCCAATGCTGCCCGTAAACGATTAGCAGAAGAGTTGCTAGCAGTGACGCCAATATTTAAAGAGATGCCATTCTTTATGAGCGAAGAATTCAGTTTGGTTGATTGTTATCTTGCTCCTTTACTATGGCGTTTACCGGTATTGGGGATAGAGTTACCGAGTTCTGGTACTAAAGATTTACAAATTTACATGCAGCGTGTCTTTGAGCGTGATGCATTTTTGGCTTCATTAACCGAAGTTGAACGTGAAATGCGCTTGCAATCTAGGAGCTGATTTATGGAGCTATCTCAAATGTCTCCCCGTCGTCCTTATTTGTTGCGTGCTCACTACGAGTGGTTACTCGATAATGATATGACTCCGCATCTGGTTATAGACGTGACTTTACGTGGAGTTAATGTACCAATGGAATATGCCCGCGATGGACAAATTGTGCTGAATATAGCGCCGAGAGCTGTTGGTAATCTTGAGTTAACCAATGATGAAGTACGCTTCAATGCCCGTTTTGGCGGCGTTCCCCGTCGGGTTAATGTACCGATGGCGGCAGTTATAGCGATCTATGGCCGTGAAAATGGGGCGGGAATGATGTTTGAGCCTGAAGCAGCTTATAAAGATGAATATCTTTTTAAATCCGCTTCAGATCAGGATAGGGCCGATGCCTCTACATCCGCGGCAGATAATCTAGTATTAGTTACAGATACATTGCCCGATGTTGAAGATGATAGTGGAACTTCACCTGATGATGAGCCACCTAAACCGACGAGAGGGCGCCCTGCTTTACGGGTAGTAAAATAAGCGTTAAAAGAGGGGGCGATTTGCCTCCTTATTTTTTTCAAATTTATTGATTAGAATTCTGAATTGTAGGCTTTTTCTAATGCCCAGAAACAATCTTCAGCTCTGCTTTTAGCTTCGCTATCTGTGATAGCGCCTAAGCTTTTTTTGACCTTATCTATAAATTCTATTTTATTCTCTCTGGTCCCCAGTTCTGGTGGAATTGTGCAAATATCAGCTAATGATATATTGTTTTCTTGATCTGCGTTAGCAAGGACCTCAACAGGATTATTAATTAATGCCAGGGATAATGCGTAGCGTATCTCTTTGGCAAAACCCAGGTGCGTGCTTTGCGTTAATTTAAAAGCCAGTTTGATCCAGTTGCTGTCACCAGTAGTGATGTTGTGAGTGATTTCTTGTCTGGCCCCCATTTCCCCTAATTCTGCCGCTACAGAATTGGTACCTCTGTTTATAATTTCTTTAGTAATGTTTTCCGGGGTCAAGGGCTGTGATAAAGCAAGTGCCGTGTGGCTGATAAACAGCATTGGAGATAATAAAATTAGGGTTTTTATTAGCTGCATTAATATTTCCAGTATTTATAGTTGAATAAGCATCGTGATATTTGTGTTGGTTAGTTGGAATACTTTATTTAATACTCATCTTAATGAGAAAGAATATTCCAAAATATTATGTATGACAGTAATAAATGTGGAATGTTCATTAAATTCACTTACTTTTTTGTCTAAGTGGAATCCAATTAATATAAGTTATCGAATTGATAATAGAAAGAGATGGGAGCTAAAAAGCTCCCTTGGTTGATTAGATGTTGAGATAATCAAGAATGCCTTGCGCGGCTTTACGCCCCTCGGCAATTGCAGTGACAACTAGATCTGAGCCACGAACGGCATCCCCGCCGGCAAATATTTGTGGATTGCTGGTTTGGAAAGGAATATCTGAGTACTCTGGTGCGACAATGCGTCCCTGTTTATCCAAGGTTACTTGATGATCACTTAGCCAGTTCATTGTATGTGGTTTAAAGCCGAATGCCATGATCACTGCATCGGCTTTAAGCAGGTATTCCGAGCCGGCGATAATTTCAGCTTGGCGACGTCCGTTCTCATCAGGTTGACCTAATTGGGTCCGTACCATTTTTATGCCGCAAACTTGACCTGAATGGTTGATCTCAATATTGACAGGTTGCAGATTGAACAGAAATTCTACACCTTCTTCCTTGGCATTTTTGACTTCGCGTTGGGAGCCTGGCATGTTGATTTCGTCACGACGATAAGCACAAGTCACCGAAGCCGCTTTTTGGCGAATAGCGGTTCTGACGCAATCCATTGCAGTATCACCGCCGCCAAGCACCACGACCCGTTTACCTTGCATATTGATGAAAGGTTGCGATTGTAGGGCAGGATAACCCATCAAGCGCCGGGTATTGGCAGTCAGAAATGGCAGAGCATCATAAACACCATCAGCATCTTCATTTGCCAGCCCCCCATGCATTGACTGATAGGTTCCTACACCAAGGAACACCGCATCAAACTGCTTAGTCAGTTCGGATAAAGCAATATCTTTGCCTATTTCAGTATTAAGCCGGAATTCAATTCCCATTTCAGAGAAAATTTCACGGCGGCGTATCATGACCTCTTTTTCTAGTTTAAATGCCGGTATGCCAAAGGTGAGTAATCCACCGATTTCTGGATGACGATCAAAAACAACGGCTTGTACGCCATTACGGGTTAATACATCGGCACAAGCTAGCCCCGCAGGGCCTGCGCCAATAATCGCAACCTGTTTGCCCGTTGGCTGAACTTGTGACATATCGGGCTTCCAGCCCATAGCAATAGCTTTATCATTGATGTAACGTTCAATATTACCAATAGTCACTGCGCCGAACTCATCATTCAGAGTACAAGCGCCTTCACACAGGCGATCCTGTGGACAAACACGACCACAAACTTCCGGCAGGCTGTTTGTTTGATGGGATAAATCAGCCGCTTCCATAATACGTCCTTCATTGGCAAGTTTAAGCCAATTGGGAATGTAGTTATGAACGGGGCATTTCCATTCGCAATAAGGATTACCGCAAGAAAGGCAGCGATCAGCCTGTGTCTGTGCCTGAATTGCTGTAAATGGCTCATAGATTTCCACAAATTCTATTTTGCGGATTTTCAGCGGCTTTTTAGGCGGATCGACACGTTGTAAGTCGATAAATTGATATACATTCTGGCTCATCTTGGCTCCTTATTGCGCTTGAATTCGCAACTCTGCGGAAGAACGACTGCGATGTCCCAGTAGGGCTTTCACATCACTGGATTTTGGTTTTACAAGCGCGAATTTGCTCAGCCATTGCTGCCAGTTAGCAAGAATATCTTCACCGCGCTGGGAGCCGGTCAGGAGGACGTGCTCAGTGATAAGCCCTCGCAAGTGTTCTTCGTGGATAGCTAAGGTAGCTACTGCCAGTACTTCGACTAACTCTGGGTTAACCCGTTTGCGGAAATCATCATTTTCATCCAGGACATAAGCAAAGCCGCCAGTCATTCCTGCGCCAAAATTTATTCCAGTGCGTCCGAGAATACAGACGATACCTCCTGTCATATATTCACAGCCATTATCTCCGATACCTTCTACAACCGTAATCGCCCCTGAATTACGAACGGCGAAGCGTTCTCCTGCTCGTCCGGCAGAAAACAGTTTGCCCCCGGTTGCGCCGTAGAGACATGTGTTGCCAATGATGGTTGCCTGATGGCTTTTGAAGGCAGAACCCACGGGAGGATGTATGACAATGCGGCCGCCAGCCATACCTTTACCGACATAATCATTGGCATCGCCAATAAGTGTCAGTTCCAGACCGCCGGCATTCCAGACACCAAAACTTTGACCGGCAGTTCCATTGAAATGAATTTTTACTGGCGCCGCGGCGATCCCCTGATTGCCATATCGAGCAGCGATAAAACCGGAAAGGGAAGCGCCCACTGAACGATCAGTATTACGGATATCGAAATAGAACGTTTTACTTTGTTGGTTCTCAATATAGCTGGAAGCTTGAGTTAGTAAGTTTTTATTCAATGCCCCATTATCGAATGGCGGATTGTTTTCGGTGCAATATAATGTTTTGCCCTGATGGGGTTCTGCGGTTGCCAAGAGCGGATCAAGATTTAGTTTGCTCTGTTTTGCTGAAATACCTTCCAGTACTTCAAGCAGGTCAGTTCGGCCGATTAAATCAGTTAGCTTTTTGACACCTAATGCAGCCATAATCTCTCTGGTTTCACGGGCGATAAAGCGGAAATAATTCATTACTCGTTCAGGTAATCCGTGGTAGTGGTCGCGACGTAATTTCTCATCCTGAGTGGCAACCCCGGTGGCACAATTATTGAGATGGCAAATACGCAGATATTTGCATCCAAGAGCAACCATTGGGCCGGTACCGAAACCAAAACTTTCAGCGCCAAGAATGGCCGCTTTGATAATATCTACGCCGGTTTTCAAACCGCCGTCAACTTGTAAGCGGATCTTATGGCGTAATCCGTTAGCAACTAGCGCTTGTTGGGTTTCCACCAGCCCCAATTCCCAAGGGCATCCGGCATATTTCACTGATGACAATGGACTGGCTCCGGTACCGCCATCATAACCTGCGATAGTAATTAAATCGGCATAAGCTTTGGCAACGCCAGTGGCAACAGTACCAACACCGGGTTCTGAAACCAGTTTTACTGAGATCAGTGCATTGGGGTTGATCTGTTTTAGATCGAAAATCAACTGAGCCAAATCTTCAATCGAGTAAATATCGTGGTGTGGTGGTGGAGAAATAAGTGTTACGCCGGGTACGGAATAACGCAGTTTTGCAATATATGGTGTGACCTTATCACCCGGTAATTGCCCGCCTTCTCCAGGTTTAGCGCCTTGCGCGACTTTAATCTGAATCACATCAGCATTGACCAGATAGGCAGGTGTCACACCGAATCGACCGGAAGCGACTTGTTTGATACGGGAAACTTTTTTTGTTCCATAACGTGCGGGATCTTCTCCACCTTCGCCGGAATTGGAAAAACCACCTAGCGTATTCATGGCTTCCGCCAGAGCTTCGTGTGCTTCGGGGCTTAATGCGCCAATCGACATCGCAGCGGTATCAAAGCGTTTAAATAGCTCCTCGGCAGGTTCTACTTCTTCGATAGGTATCGGTTCATCTTTTGTTTTTAGCGCCAGTAAATCACGGATTGTGGTAACTGGGCGTTGATTGACCAGACGAGAATATTTCAAGTAATCGTTATATTCGCCACTATGAACCGCAGACTGTAAAGTGCTGACAACATCTGGGTTATAAGCGTGGTATTCGCCGTTATGAACATATTTCAGCAATCCGCCCTGATCGAGCGGTTGACGAGCAAGCCATGCACGTTTGGATAAGTTTCGCAGATCCTGCTCAAAATCGCTGAAATTAGCACCGCCAATTCGGCTGACGACGCCGTTGAAGCAAAATTCAGTTAATTCGGAATGTAAGCCGACAGCTTCAAATAGTTTAGAGCAGCGATAGGAGGCGATAGTCGAGATGCCCATTTTCGACATGATTTTATATAACCCTTTATTGATACCATTGCGGTAGTTGAGCATGACATCAGCATAGGGTTTATTAATGGTGCCATTATCGACCATCTTGGCTAGTGATTCATAAGCCAGGTAGGGATAAATCGCTGTTGCGCCAAATCCCAGTAGTACAGTGAAATGGTGTGGATCACGGGCGCTCGCTGTTTCTACTATCAGGTTAGTATCACAACGTAGGTTTTTTTCCACCAAACGATGCTGAATGGCTCCAACAGCCATAGGCGCTGGTATGGGTAACTTCTCCGAAGTAATGTTGCGGTCAGATAATACCAACAATACCGCGCCATCTCTGGCAAGTTGTTCAGCCTGATCACACAATGCAAGCAGGGCATTTTGCAGGTTGGTTTCTTGTGGGGTGAAAGTTAGGTCTAATCGTTCTGCGCGATAGTGTGGACTTTGTTGCGTTATTAATTGATGAAAATCAGAGTAGAGCAGAATCGGGGATTTAAAACTTAATCGGTGCGCCTGCCCCTCTGCTTCACAAAATACATTCATCTCCCGCCCAATGCAGGTAGTGAGAGACATAACATGTGCTTCGCGTAGTGGGTCGATTGGCGGATTAGTGACTTGAGCAAATTGCTGGCGGAAATAGTCATAAATAATCCGTGGACGGCTGGAAAGGACGGCAAACGGTGTATCATCCCCCATTGAACCCGTTGCTTCCTGACCATTCTCGCCTAGGACACGGATGATTTGATCTAGCTCTTCGTTGCTGTAGGCAAATTGTTTGTGATAGACCGCTAAGGATTGATCGTTCAGATCCCGGCGGCCGGCTTGATCTTCCAATAATTCTTCAAATGGGGTCAGGCGCTTGACGTTTTTATCCATCCATTCTTTATAGGGATGGCGGCTTTTCAAGTCATTGTCTGTTTCTTCTGCATGAAGAATACGGCCTTGGCGGGTATCAATCACGATAAGCTCACCGGGACCAACTCGCCCTTTTTCCACCACTTCATCCGGTTGATAATCCCAGATGCCGACTTCGGAAGCACAGGTGATCAATTTATCTTTGGTGATAACATAGCGGGCTGGGCGTAAGCCATTACGATCCAGATTACAGGCAGCATAGCGTCCATCTGACATAACGATACCCGCAGGGCCATCCCACGGCTCCATGTGCATGGAGTTGAAATCAAAAAAAGCCCGCAGATCCTCATCCATATCAGGATTGTTTTGCCATGCGGGAGGAACCAACAATCGCATAGCACGGATTAAATCCATTCCGCCGTTAAGAAACAGTTCCAGCATGTTATCCAGAGAACTGGAATCTGATCCTGTTTCGTTTACAAAAGGGGCGGCAGTTTGCAGATCGGGAATGAGCGGTGTTTTGAATTTATAGGCTCTTGCTCGTGCCCACTGGCGGTTACCGGTGATGGTGTTTATTTCGCCGTTATGGGCAAGATAGCGGAAAGGTTGTGCCAATGGCCAGCGTGGGACGGTATTGGTTGAGAAGCGCTGGTGGAATAGGCAAATTGCTGATTCCAAACGTAAATCAGCCAGATCGGGATAGAAACGGGGCAAATCTGCCGCCATGCACAGCCCTTTATAGATAGTTACCAGATTGGATAAACTGCAAACATAAAAATCGTTGTCATTAATGCGTTTTTCTATTCGGCGGCGAGCAACGAACAAACGGCGTTCCAAATCACGTGCACGCCAGCCTGCTGGAGCATTAACAAAAATCTGTTCGATACGGGGGAGGCTTGAAAGGGCTATTTCGCCCAGAATATCACTGTTGATGGGGACTTCACGCCAGCCAACGACTGACAGAGTTTCATTTTGTAACTCTTGTTCGACGATTTCCCGGCAGTTTTGCGCAACTTGATGATCTTGGCTGAGGAAGAGCATACCAACGGCGTAATTGCGGGCTAAATGCCACTCTTGCTCCTGTGCGACCATTCGAAAAAAACGGTCAGGTTTTTGCAACAATAAACCACAACCATCACCGGTTTTGCCATCTGCTAGGATTGCCCCACGATGTTGCATTCTTGCCAAGGCATGGATAGCGGTACGTACTACTTTGTGGCTTGGCTCCCCTTCAATATGGGCTATCAATCCAAAGCCACAGTTATCCTTTTCTTGAGATTTGTTATATAGCATATGAACCTCCCGAGGTTCTGTCCGACTCTCACAGAAACTCACAGACATTTGTGAGATTAATATTTTTACTGGCGTCTGAATTGCGCCCTCAGTCAACCACCACCTGTTTATTTGTGATAAACAGGTGGTGACTTAAATGATATTGTGTCACTGCATAATTATGGTTCAGATGAGAATCTGACAGATGATTTCCAGTGACTTTCCAAGTTAACTAGAAATATAAATCAGGTCAAATATTACCGGCATAAGATAAGGATAGGTGGTAAGTAAAGTTAATATCATGATTTATAAATAAAAAAATTAATATTAGAGTTGTGTGATATAGATCATATTAGGATTTTAATGTGATTTATATCACTAATATTAGTGTAATATCTGTTTTATATATGCTGTTAAACTTTTATTTATTAGATTTAAAGTCTTGCCAATGTAAACTTTGCCAAATAAATATGTATTTTTGTTTCTTTATAAGAATAAAGTTTTATCTTTTTGGGGGTATTAGAAGAGTAAAAAAGAATTTTATGCTTATTTTATCAATGTATTCGATTATTTATTCATATTTGGCTTGTGCGAAAAGACCGGCAGGAGTAAAAAGCCAGAATAATGTTTGGGAAGTCATAACTAAAACTATTAAATAATACTATTGTTTTACCAGGTCAACAATTTCTGTTATTCCTTCAACGAAGTGGCCGGTCTTTTACGGTATGATCTGGAATGGTCATATTTTACGGGAGTCTTTATGAAATGAAGCTGCTCAGGGGCCTGGCCCAATATTATGTTGATTTAATGATGAAATTGGGGTTAGTGCGCTTTTCATTACTGCTTGCATCCGCATTAGTTGTTCTTGCTATGGGTGTACAGATGGTGGTCACTTTTCTGCTTCAAGGAGGAGTGCAAAGTATTGATTTAGTTCGTTCAATCTTTTTTGGTTTGTTGATTACGCCTTGGGCAGTCTATTTTCTTTCGGTTGTTGTCGAACAGCTTGAAGAGTCTCGCCAACGATTATCCAAGTTAGTTGAAAAGTTGGAAGTTATGCGTCAGCGTGATCGGGAACTTAATCAGCAATTAAAAGATAACATTATTAAGCTTAATCAGGAGATCTCTGTCAGGGAGAAAGCCGAGCAGGCGCATCTGATCTTGTTGGATAAACTCAAAGAAGAGATGAAACACCGTGAGCAGACGCAGATTGAATTGGAACAGCAATCTATATTGCTGAAATCTTTTCTCGATGCCTCCCCTGATTTGGTTTATTACCGCAACGAGAATAATAAGTTTTCTGGTTGTAATCGGGCGATGGAGTTGCTGACGGGGAAAAGTCAGAAACAACTTGTCGGGCTGACGCCAAACGACGTTTATGACAAAGAAGTTGCTCGCAAAGTGATGAAAACCGATGAAAAAGTGTTCCGTCATAATGTTGCGCTCACTTATGAGCAATGGCTGGTTTATCCCGATGGTCGAAAAGCCTGTTTTGAACTTCGGAAAGTCCCTTTTTATGATCGAGTGGGAAAAAGACACGGGCTTATGGGATTTGGGCGCGATATAACGGAACGTAAGCGCTATCAGGACGCTTTGGAGAATGCAAGCAGAGATAAGACCACTTTTATCTCAACGATTAGCCATGAGCTTCGTACGCCTTTAAATGGCATTGTTGGTTTGAGCCGTATTCTGCTCGATACTGAGTTGACGTCTGAGCAAAATAACTATCTGAAAACGATACATGTCAGTGCGATCACGCTTGGTAATATTTTCAATGACATTATTGAAATGGATAAAATTGAACGGCGTAAAGTGCAGATTGATAATCAGCCAATTGATTTTACCGGTTTTATATCCGATCTAGAAAACCTCTCTGGGCTGCTGGCGCAACCGAAAGATATTAAATTTGTAATGAATCCAGAACTGCCGCTGCCTGACAGAATCATGACCGATGGTACTCGCTTGCGCCAAATTCTGTGGAACTTGATTGGCAATGCAGTGAAATTTACCCAAAAAGGGGAGATTAATGTTCGGATCTGGTACGAAGAAGGGGAACGCCTGCTGTTTGAAGTCACAGATACGGGGATTGGTATCCCATATGATGAGCAAGAGAAGATTTTTGCGATGTATTATCAAGTGAAAGGCAGTCATGGCGGTTGTCCAGCAACGGGAACCGGTATTGGATTGGCGGTATCTAAGCGTTTAGCCCAAAGCATGGGAGGGGATATTGTGGTGGAAAGTGAGCCGGGACAAGGTTCTCGATTTACACTGTCTATCATAGCGCCTGCTATGGAGGAGAGTCCTCTATGCGAAGAAGATACAGAAGATTGCCCGCTTCCGGCTTTGCATATCTTATTAGTAGAAGATATTGAGCTAAATGTGATTGTTGCTCGCTCTGTACTGGAGAAATTGGGTAACAGCGTAGAAGTCGCCATGAATGGTAAAGATGCGCTAGACATGTTTAAGCCAGAAGAGTTCGATTTGGTATTGCTGGATATTCAGTTACCCGATATGACCGGATTAGATATTGCCCGTGAATTACGTCAGCGATATGCCAAAAAAGATCTGCCTCCATTGATTGCACTGACGGCAAATGTCTTAAAAGACAAAAAAGAGTATCTGGATGCAGGTATGAATGGTGTGTTAAGTAAGCCTCTTTCTGTGAATGCGTTAACTGCCATTATTGAACAATATTGGGGGGAGCAGTCTGTGCATCATATGCAGCTAGAAGAAGAGGAGCCAGGATTGATGAAAAAAGATGAAGATTTACTGGATACAGAGATGCTTAACCAATACATCGAGCTCGTTGGGCCGCAATTGATTAGCAATAGTCTGAGTGTGTTTGAAAAGATGATGCCAGGTTACTTGTCTGTTCTTGACTCGAACATGACAGCTAAAGACCAGAAAGGTATTACAGAGGAAGCGCATAAGATAAAAGGTGCTGCGGGATCGGTTGGATTGCGTCATTTACAGCAATTGGCTCAGCAGATTCAATCACCTGATTTACCTGCATGGTGGGACAATGTTCAGGAATGGGTTGATGAGTTAAAGCAAGAATGGAGAAACGATACGGAAATTTTAAGAGAATGGTTGGCGGACGCTGAAAAAAAATAACCCCAACCGAGGTTGGGGTGCGCGAATACTGCGCCAACACCAGGGAAAACTTTTTACACGCCTATCTGATAGATCTTTGGTTGCGGCGAGTAAATGGGGAATTCTCCGTACATCATACAAGTACCAACATAGCAAAGATAAGATTTTTTGTTACAAGATTCATTAAAATCTGTGATGAAGATTGGTGTTTAACCCCCTAAAGGGTTAAGCAATAATCTACTACAAATGGAGTGAGGTATGAAATCAGTTGCGGTTGTCTTAAGTGGATGTGGTGTCTTCGATGGTAGCGAAATTCATGAGTCAGTATTAACTATGCTTTCTTTAGACCGTTTAGGTGTTAAAACGAGCTTTTTTGCACCTGACGTACCACAACTTCATGTTATTAATCATATTAACGGTGAAGAAATGGGGGAAGAACGTAACGTCCTACAGGAATCAGCCCGTATTTCGAGGGGAAAAATTAAGCCTTTATCACAAGCAAATGCAGATGAATTTGATGCCCTGATAATTCCTGGGGGATTTGGTGTTGCGAAGCATTTATGTGACTTTGCCGTTAAGGCAGTTGATTGCGAAATAAATAAGGATTTATTAAGTTTGGTAAGGGCTATGCATAAGCAAAATAAACCAATGGGATTTATGTGCATTGCGCCTGTTATGTTGCCAAAACTACTTAATAAACCGGTGAAACTAACTGTCGGCAATGATCCTGAAACGGTTGCTCAAGTAGAGGCAATGGGAGGTACGCATATAGTTTGTGAGGTAAATAATGTTGTTGTTGATTTAGAAAACAAAATCGTGACAACACCAGCCTACATGCTTGCTGAATCTATTTCTCAGGCAGAAGTGGGGATTGATAAACTTGTCAGAAAAGTATTGGAAATGACTGAGTAACTGGATGCGAAATCCTTTTCAATTTTTATGGTACTGGCTTAAAAAAATCGTAATCTCAGTTATTATCTTATGGATAGTTTCTGTTGTTGCATTTTCATTTTTGCCAGTGCCGTTTTCTATGGTTATGGTTGAGCGCCAGATTAGCGCTTGGTTATCGGTTAATTTTTCTTATGTATCTCATTCTGACTGGGTAGGGCAGGGACAAATATCGCCAAATATCGCATTGGCTGTTATTGCTGCGGAAGACCAAAAATTTCCACAGCATTGGGGATTTGACTTTGATGCTATCGAAAGTGTACTTGAACGTAATCAAAATAATTCTGGAAGACTCCGAGGGGCTTCAACGATTTCTCAGCAAACGGCCAAAAATTTATTTTTGTGGGATGGACGTAGCTGGTTAAGAAAAGGGTTGGAAGCCGGGATGACTTTTATCATAGAACTGGGATGGTCAAAAAGTAGAATTCTGACTGTTTACCTTAACATAGCAGAATTTGGTGATGGAATTTTTGGTGTTGAAGAGGCATCCAGGCACTATTTTCATAAATCAGCCAGTAAATTGACGGCATCAGAAGCTGCTTTACTTGCTGCTGTATTGCCTAATCCACACCGCTATAAAGTTAACACGCCTTCGGCTTATGTTTTACGGCGTCAACAATGGATTTTGCGGCAAATGCGGTTGTTGGGCGGGGTGAGTTATCTGGAGAAAAATGGATTAATGACAAATGATTGAGGGAAGAATCGGGAGATTATTCGGTTTAGCGTTGGATGATGAAAAGGGTAAAATGCCGGCGCCAAAAAATGACGCGGCCTAATACCTGGATGTTTGACAGATTTATCGTGTCATCATCTTCAATCAATATGTTTAATTCAAATAAGTGAATGCGGTTGTTACCCGCTTAGCACCGTTAGTTTCGCTGGCGATTTTCGCTGCGGCGTTACCTTCTTGTTTAGTCAGAATGCCCAGTAAAAAGACTTCCCCGTTTTCTGTAACGACTTTTATGTTAGAAGATTTAACTGAGTCACTAGCCAAGATTTTTGAGCGTACTTTGGTTGTAATCCAGGTATCTTTAGAAGCAGTACTTAATGCAACCGGTTTCCCCTGACGAATTTCATTGTAAACAGTGTGTGCTCCATCAACCCGCGATGCTATCTGTTTAGCTCGCTCTGAAAGGTTTGAATCTGGGCTTTGACCTGTCAGTAAAACTTTTCCTTGATAGGCGGTGGTAATAATACGGGTTTGCTCTTTGAGTTGCTTATCTTTGTTAAGCGCATTACTGACACGGGCTTCGAGGGTACTATCATCAACTTGTTGACCAATTGTTCGGGGATCGGTTGCTGTTTTAGTCGCTACGGCGGCAGAGCCTACCACGACTGCGCCAATACACCCCTGTAACATCACAGCAGTGCAAATCGTAGCTAATAGGGAGAAAAAGCGCATTATTGGCTCCTTAGTCATCCTGATGGGGAAAGAGTGTATTATCGATTAAGTCACATAAGCAGTTAACTGTTAGCATATGAACTTCTTGAATTCTGGCACTACGATGAGATGGAATACGAATCTCTACATCTTGTGGCCCGAGTAAGCCGGCAAGCTCGCCGCCGTCGTAGCCAGTGAGGGCGACAATCGTCATATCGCGAGTTACCGCGGCTTCAACGGCTTTAACAATATCACGACTATTGCCATGCGTGGAAATCGCTAATAACACATCGCCTGGCTGACCTAATGCCCGTACCTGTTTAGCATAAATTTCATCATGCTGTTTATTGCTTGAAATTGCGGTGATGACCACATTGTCTGCGTTAAGCGACAATGCAGGCAGGCTTGGACGTTCAGTTTCAAACCGGTTGATCATATTAGCGGCAAACCGTTGAGCTGTTGCGGCTGAGCCGCCATTGCCGCAGCAAAGCATTTTGTTACCATTCAGTAATGACTGAACCATCATCATTGCCGCTCGCGAAATAGCATCAGGTAATGCTTCTGCGGCTGCAATTTGAGTTTGAATACTTTCTGTAAAACAGACTTTAATTCTATCCAGCACGTTTATAACCTACTCAGTATCATTTTAACGAGTGAACTCATTTTGATTGAAGGCATTTTGCAACCATTCAAATTGTTGACCAGTAATAGCACAAATATCAAAGCGACAAGAAGAGGTTTCAAAACATTCACCCCGTTGAAACAGCCATATTGCGGCAGCGTGTAATAATTTTTTACGCTTGCTATGGGTGACTGTCTCCAGTGCATCTCCATGTTGCCCTGATTTGCGGAAACGGACTTCAATAAAAACCCAAGTTTGCTTGTCTTTCATAATCAGGTCAATTTCACCACCGCGAACTTTCACATTTGCGGCGATAAAAGATAATCCTTGTTTTTGTAAAAACAACTTTGCCTGCGTTTCATAGTTACGTCCTAGCAAATAACTTGTCAGTTTTTTTATTTTCATTCTGAAATGAGTCATTTGAATTGAAATGCCGCTTGGTGACAAGCGGCAAATTACTCAATTAAATAGCCGTGATTTGGCCTTGATGATATTTCATCCATGAGAGCTGTCGAAAAATGGTGCAATTTTCCTGAACGGATAGCACCCCGGAAGCACCATTGAGATGGAAATCACTTTGAAGCTGAACCTGATTGAATTGATTTGCTAATGACCATGCATCAATACCCATAGCGTAAAGGCGCATCAAGGAGTAATCATTTGCAAATTTACTGGCTGCTTGTTGCATCAGCGGCAGGTTAGCACCGGCGATTAAGGGAATATCACTGAATTGCATTCCTTCCATCTCCAGGCGGAAATCGGGACCGACGCCCGCCTGATTACTGCGGGAACTTGCGTAAAGGGCGGGCTTATCGCGGGAACTGATTGCCATATCAATCATTGTCTTAATCAGCGTCAGTTCATCCAGGGTAGAAACAACATAAACTGCATCCACTGATCCGCCAGTAGAGGCAGGAACGACATCGGTGTTTATCTGAGGGATTTCCAGATCGCCAATGGCGATTGATGTAGGTTGATTGCTTGTGACATTGACGGCTGTTCCTGTCAGGCGAATACCCGTACCTCTATTAATTAATTGTTTCAGTTCGGCGGAAGAGCCAAAGGTTTGTTGCAGAACAGTATGTCCCCCTTGTTTTTGCCATTCCTGTGCAAAGGCTTTGGCAATGCGGTCGCCAAAAGTCCCTCTTGGGACCAAAATCAGAGGATTCTGTTTCTGTTGCTGCCAAATGTGTTCCGCGGCATTTTTCGCTTCATCTTCTGGCGATAAAGAGAAATAGCAGATATTAGGCTGTGGTTGAGCATTATCTAACTCGTTGAGTACTAGCATATTTAATGAAGTATTTGTCTGAACGAGTTTAACCACATCGGGTTTCAGCAACGGTCCGACAACTAAATTCACGCCGTCCTGCTTAGCTTGAATTAATAAGTTTTCCAATGGCTGGCTTGCTGTGTCATAGATTTTGACCTGTTGTGTATTAATCGGCGCATTGGCTATGACAGGAGTTGTCTGAATGGTTGGTGTTGCTGATTCTATGGACACCACTTCGCTGGGGGACATATCAGTAGAAACCACGCCATCTGACGCGCTATCTCTGTCTGTTATAGATAAATTTTCCGGGTTTTCTGTTGGCAATGATGTATTTGGTAAACCGGCTTGAGCATCAAGAAAACCTTGGCGAATGGCTTCGCCGAATACTTTTGCTTGACCACTTAATGGCAGGAACAGAGCAATACGGATATTCGTATCTTGCGGTTGGATGGCTGCTTGTTGTAACTGAGTTGGAAGTGACAGTGCGGCAGGGTTTTGTGGATAACGAATTTTCCAGTCATGGATAGCCGCCTGTAGTTTGTCAGAGTCCTGTTTGTTATCCTGATAGGCACTGAGTAAGTCCAGCCAGCCTTGCAGAATATTTTCATCAGCGTTGATGACTAACCCACGGCGTTCTTGTGGTGAAAGACGGGTCAGCATTTGCCAGGTATCATCAATATTTTTTTGATGAGCCGCACTCTCTTTCATAAGTGGTTCCTGAGCGATATAAGCACGGATAACATCAAGAGACGGTTCGCCATGAGCGGCATCAATGATGGATTGATAACGGGCGATTTCTGTACTGATTTTGTCCTGAGTTTGCGAAGGTTGTTGCCCCTGTTGGTCAGGCACGGTACATCCTGCGATGATCATAACTGCCAGCATAGCTGAACAGACTAAACCAGTTTTGATACGCACAAAAATTGAGGAAAGCATACTGTATCCAGCGATGTTTTTTTCAAAGATGCTCAATTTTAAATCGGCCATTCGGATGAAACAATGAATCAACCTAATCGAGCAGTGGTTACGACATCCACGCTATATGTTGTGCCAACCCCCATTGGAAACTTGGGTGATATCACTCAGCGTGCGCTTGAAGTTCTTGAGCATGTCGATCTGATTGCTGCCGAAGATACGCGACATACTGGCTTGTTGCTTCAACATTTTGCCATTAATGCGCGCATGTTCGCACTTCATGATCATAATGAACAGCAGAAAGCAGATCAATTAATTACAAAACTTCAACAAGGGCAAAGTATTGCATTAGTCTCTGATGCAGGAACGCCCCTGATTAATGATCCTGGTTATCATCTGGTTCGCCGTTGCCGTGAAGCCGGTATTCATGTTGTCCCGCTTCCAGGGCCTTGTGCGGCGATAACCGCCTTGTCTGCTGCGGGTTTGCCATCAGATCGTTTCTGTTACGAAGGATTTTTGCCTGCAAAACGTAAGAGCCGAAGTGATACTTTGCGGGCTTTGGAAAAGGAGTCGCGCACATTAATTTTTTATGAATCCACTCATCGTCTGATCGAAAGTTTGGAAGATATGGTTGAAGTGTGGGGGGCTGAGCGTTACGTCGTTTTGGCGCGGGAATTGACAAAGACTTGGGAATCCATTCAGGGGATGCCGGTAGGTGAACTTTTGGCGTGGGTTAAGGAAGATGAAACCCGTCGCCGTGGCGAAATGGTATTGATCGTTGAAGGCTATAAAAAACTGGATGACGATGTTTTGCCTCCAGAGGCATTAAGAACACTGGCGCTTCTTCAACAAGAATTGCCATTGAAAAAAGCGGCCGCATTGGCGGCAGAGATTCATGGTGTGAAGAAAAATGCACTTTATCGTCATGGGTTGGGACAGAATGAAGAATAATGGTAATTGCTGATAAACAAGGCAGATAATCAGTAAACGCCTATACATTGTTAGGTAAACCCCTTATAATCCGCCGCGGAGTTGACTAGACAGTCGCTGCTTTATCATTAATCCTTTGGACGATGGATAGAGGAGAGGAAAGTCCGGGCTCCACAGGGCAGGGTGCCAGATAACGTCTGGGGGGTGAAAGCCCACGACCAGTGCAACAGAGAGCAAACCGCCGATGGCCTACTTGATGTAGGATCAGGTAAGGGTGAAAGGGTGCGGTAAGAGCGCACCGCGCGGCTGGTAACAGTCCGTGGCACGGTAAACTCCACCCGGAGCAAGGCCAAATAGGGGTTCATTAGGTACGGCCCGTATCGAACCCGGGTAGGCTGCTTGAGCCAGTGCGTAAGTGCTGGCCTAGATGAATGACTGTCCACGACAGAACCCGGCTTATCGGTCAACTTCAAAAATTTGGCCCCATTAGATTTGAATCTGATGGGGCTTTCGCTTTTTCAAGCAGCCAGATCAATTAACAGCCCTTGAAATTCAGTATCTGCTTTCAAAACCAGGCGACTTTCTTCATGAATAAAAGCGCCATCTCCGCATTTAATCAAAGTATTATCCTTGGAATTGCCTCTTATTTTTATATTGCCGTTTAGGGATTGCAGATAGGCATTTTTTCCTTTTAATTGCAGATGATGAGATTGATTTTTAGTAAGGAAAATATGATTTACCCACACTTTCTGACGTAATTGCATACTGCCGTCTTCTGCTGTTGGAGAAGCTAGCATAGACAATGGTTGTTCTGGTAACTCCATTCGTTGCAATGGTAAGCTTTCCTGCTGAGGAAAGGCATTCAGCCAAAGCTGCAAGCGCGTCAGTGGCTTGTTAGTACTGGCATTATGTTCACTGTAACTGATGCCTTGACGGGTAGAAAATAGTAAACATTCTCCCTTGCGGGCTCTGATGTAGTTGCCTTCGCTGTCACGGTATTCCGCTTCACCTTGTAGAATAATATTCAATATATCCACATGTGGATAGGATTTCGGTTGGAAAGCGGCTTTGGGGGCGATGACTTCTTGATTGAGTACACGCAGCGCGCCATAACTTAAAAACTTTGGGTCAAAATAGTGACCAAATGAAAATGTATAACGAGCCTGTAGCCAACCATAGTCAGCTTTCCCACATTGTTTTGCTGTTCTATTTATAATCATGATGGCGGTTACCTTAAAAAAACACACACTAAGAATAGTAATTATCTGGACGGCGAAATGTTAGCCAGTTAATCTGGTCACCATATTCAAATTTCCTGATTGAGAAAAATATGAGCAAAGAACGAGCGCTTACACTGGAATCTCTCCGGGTCATGGATGCGATTGACCGGCGGGGAAGTTTTGCTGCGGCTGCTGATGAGCTCGGCCGTGTTCCTTCTGCACTTAGCTATACGATGCAAAAATTAGAAGAGGAGTTGGATGTAGTACTGTTTGACCGTTCGGGTCACAGAACTAAATTCACCAATGTTGGTCGTATGTTGCTTGAGCGTGGACGTCAATTACTTGAAGCTGCTGATAAATTAACCGCTGATGCAGAAGCATTAGCGAGAGGTTGGGAAACTCACATGACAATTGTTTGTGAAGCGTTGGTTCCGGCTTCTTCATTATTCCCGTTAGTGGGCAAACTTGCTCAAAAATCGAATACTCAGCTCTCTTTGTTGACGGAGGTTTTGGCTGGCGCATGGGAGAGGCTGGAAACGGGTCGGGCGGATATTGTTATTGCGCCAGATATGCATTTTCGCGCATCGGCAGAAATTAATTCACGTCAGCTTTACAGCATTACCAATGTTTATGTCGCTAGCCCTGATCATCCTATACATCAAGAACCGGAACCTTTGTCTGATGTCACTAGGGTGAAGTACCGTGGTATTGCTGTAGCAGATACAGCGAGGGAGCGTCCAGTATTGACGGTTCAATTGTTAGATAAGCAACAGCGTTTGACAGTCAGTTCTCTGGAAGATAAACGCCGTGCTCTCTTAGCTGGGCTAGGCGTTGCTACCATGCCTTATCCTATGGTGGAACAAGATATTATTGAGGGCCGTTTGCAGGTGATTAGCTCCGAATACAGTCATGATACCAATGTCATTATGGCATGGCGACGAGACAGTATGGGGGAAGCTAAGTCTTGGTGTTTGCGGGAAATCCCTAAATTGTTTGTTAGCCGGTAAGTAGAAGTGATGTGAACAATCAAATTAGAAGACAGGCTGTAAAAAAATATGATTCGATGATTGCTTAGCGAAGTATGGAATTATGGCGTAACGAATCTAATATTCATAAATAGTGCCAGCCAGTACAGCAGATTGTCTGGTTGGTTGTATCTCATAACACTTGTAAGAAAAGTGAGTTTATTTACTCAGAATTTAATTTCTTTCGTCCCGGAGCATTCGTTAACTGTTCTTGACGGGATTATTATAGAGCATCTTTTCTTTATCAGTGGCAACAAATAGGCCAGGCCATAGTGCATTTTTCTTTGGCAAGAAAGATGCCACTATAGCAACTGCCGACTTTCTGAAAAATTGTATTTATTATTAGTCGAATCCGTCTCCATTTATTATTTTTAGCTGAAATGAGCTTTCACTGTGTTATATTGCTTGATAAGATCATCGGTATCATCATATGTGACAGACCAGCTTCTTAGGAAAATTTGTGTATCATGTTGAGTATTCTGCTTTTTCTGCTTATAATCTTGTATTTTCAGTCTCCACTCTACGCCTAATACTCCAACTCCATTACCTTTATCTTTTGTTTCATCGAAATTTTGTATTAATAGGAATAATTTTGTTCTGAAAAAGGAGTCATAGTTTTGGATATTGTCATTATTAACTGAGCTTAGAAGGTTTGTTAGCGCAGATTCCATATCTCCTTTATCCATAGGTGTGACTAAAGTTTCAGAAGCTCCTTCTGCAATCTGGACAAAGGCTTTTTTTATTGCATCTAAGGTATCGTATTTTTCTTTTGTGGATGGTGGATTATCCACATTTCCAGCAAATGTACTATAATTATCACTTAACCATTTAAAATGCTCCCATTTGCCAATATAAATTAATTGCTCTTTAAGCCCTAAAGCGCTTTCTTCAGGTTGCCAATTAGCGTTGGATGTATGAACGAAATTGCCATTATTATACTCCCCAATGGTAAATGCTTGTGTATTTCCTGTAATTATTTCTTCTCTTACTTCCTCAATATATTGTTCAAGTAAGTTTTCATCGGCAAGTTCACACGATAATCCAATAGCAGTTAATTGTGCTTTTAAATCACTTACAGATAGTTGGTCTGGAGAGCTTTTTGTTAAATTTATCTGTATTTTTTTACCATAAATAGTCATAAATCCTCCGTTATTGATTCTGTAGAAATCAAATATTAATTCAACAGTGCATTATAAATATGTTGATTAATATTAATTCTATTTTTTTAGGCTGGAAATTTATGGTCTATAAATTAATTCAATGCCTCTTAAATTACCAAGCCTTACGCAAACGTTAACTTCTAATCCATTGAGATAAGCGGTGTTAATCATATCATAAAGCCCATAAATACCGTTACCTTCTACAATTCCAGGGCTTAGATATGTATCATACCACTGTCCTTCGACTAATATATTCATGGCGGGCCCATTTCCATTTTGGTTGCTTGTAATATTTATACTGCTTATAGATGTATTAAGGATTAATTCTCCATCGCAAACATCTTTTAATTTTCCGGCTCCAATGGTATAAAACGGCATTAAATAAATTATGGTATAAATAATTGATTTATATTTCATTTTCCTTCCCCATTCGTTTGTTATGTGAAGAATTCTGCGAATTATCTGGCATAAGCATTTCTTGTGAAATGAAAATAGAATCATTTAATTTATAATATTGACTATTATCTTATGTTATTATCCATGTTTTTAATAAATTTTATATTGCTTAAATAATTTTCTAATACACACTGTTATGTGTCAAGCTGTTTTTTTGTTCTGTTTTTTTATGTCGATTGATACTGTTATTTATCATTATAAACACGTGTTGTTATTTTATTTCATTCAACTATCCTGGTTTTTTAATTTTTTCTATAATTTTGAAAAAATTAGCCGTATCTTTAAAGTAGATATTTTTAATATTTATCTCTAATTTTTGTTTTTATAATATAAGAATTATTCCTATTATTGAAATGGTTTTTAATTTAAGTTTATGAGGTTGGTTTTTTATTTTTGCATTAGCTTTGAATATAAGAGTAGATAATTGTAGTAGGAAAGATGTTAATCATAAACTTGAATAATAGAAATATTATTTACTTAAGTTAAATTTCTATGTAAATAATGATTTAATACTGGGTGGTTATGATTTTCATGAAATAACAGAGAGACTTATTCTAATGATTAATTAGAATGTAAAGGTAACCTTTTTAAAGGTGATAATATCGATATATATTAAACTATATTATGGCCTGGCTTTTTGTTTTATTAATATGTGGTGATTTTAGTCCATTTTATGAAAGTAAATAAAATAAATTTAAATAATTATATTGTGGTTGGGTTTAATATAACCAATTAATATCGTGTTTTTACTGTTGTTTTATGAAGTTATTATAATTAGTTTTTGCGTTTTTTACTATGTTTTACATGAATTGATTATTGTGATAAAAAATTGGATTGGATAAAGTAACCTTTAAATATATTGAAGTTAATTATTGTTATTTATTTAAGTTAGTGCTGTAGATATTAGTTGGGTTTACATTGATAATTCTATGTTCTTTATATTAAATTCTTAATAATGTTTTAAAAATATTAATTTGGTTTATTATCGAACATGGGTTTTATTATTTATCGCCGAAAAGTAAGATGGTTATTTGTTTTGATAAAATAACCATTTTATCAGAGTTACTGTGATTCAATAGAAGTTTGGCTTATTGATTAAAGTAAGCCGAAAGATCTGCGAGATCTTTCGGCTTGCTATTCACTTTCTGAATATCGGATACCTGGCTGATAAAATCCTTGAGAGAAAGTGGGATTTTGATCGTTTCCCCTTTTACCTGAAAACTGTTATTTTTCAGATTTAGAACAATCACAGCAGGATATTACCAGTTTCTCTTCATCAGGCGGTCGATACTGAATTTACCCGGACCTGTGATAGCCAATAACAGATAACCTCCACCGATGGTCAGATTTTTGAGAAACATAGTCTGGTTCATGCCTTCAGCAAAATTGCTGTGGAAGAGTATGGCCGTCAAGATGCAGAAACCAAAGGTAAATAACGCGGTGGTACGAGTTAAGAAACCAAACAGAACTGCCAGACCACCACCCAACTCAAGTAAGATCGTCAGTGGTAATAGAAAGCCAGGAACACCCATAGCATTCATATATTGTTGAGTATCCGCGTAGGAATCACCTAATTTTCCATAACCTGCAACGATAAACAGAATCGGCATCAAAATGCGAGCCAGTAGCAGGGCACTATCTTCAAATTTTTTCATTAACAACTCCTAAGGCACAGAAAAGTAATAATAATTTGTTTGATGATTAACTTGTACTAACTGAAGACAGCACAATTTGTTAATCATTAACGGATGGAATGTATACTAAAGAGAGATGGACTTAGTTGTAAGCAAGGATTATTAACAATTTTATACAAAGTTTTTGAATATAAGCAACCAGAGTGATCATCAACGAGGGATATTATGAAGAATTATTACCATTTTTATTTCAATAGTCGAATGATATAGCGCGACAAATGATAAAATTTCACAGGATGACGGAGGCTATATAAAGAGATCGCATGGATTGCGGGTCGCAGATAGGGTTTTAGTGACAAAAGCTTTTGCCAGCTTTTGTCATAAGGTTCAGTGAAATTCTTCCAGAGCTGTGTATTGTTGGAAAGTTCAAGTCGTTGTAGCTGGATATTTCTGAGTAGCTGCTGTTTTTTCAGCTTTTTTTCCTGACGTTGTTTACTCATTACTGTAATCTTCCAGCATTTCTCGATCAATCTTGAGTTGCTCGCGAGTAGCGCTAAGTAATGTTGAACTTTTCGCTTTCCTGATGGTCCATATAAGGCCAATCAGCGCCAGAACGAGTAGTGTGCCGGTAGTACTTGCTAATACGGTAAAACGCCAGTTGGGATCGATAGCCCAAAAAATCATAACAAGTAGACACATGAGGCCGAAAGCGGTGAGCAGTAATGTCAAGCTGGCTATGACTATCAGCTGTATCAAAGTGGCTTTTTCTTTTTCCAACTCTACAACGATGAGTTGCAAACGAGTTTCGACTATCTCGACAACAACAGTGGCAATACGTTGGAGAATATCAAGGACCCCTTTACCGGGGCCTTGAGATTTGGATGAGTTACTCATATTAGCGTTTAGCTAATAATACACCTAATACGGCACCGACCACAGTACCTATACCGATGCTTGTCCATGGCTTATCATGAACATAGAGATCGGCACGGCCCGCCATATCTTTTGTTTTCTTAACAACCATATCGCTGGCATTACCGAGTTTAAAACGAGTATCTTTGATGACATCCTCTACTTTGTTGCGAAGTTCTTCCAACTCGACTTTGGATTTATCACCAGAGCTTTTGATCACTTCTTCCAGTGTCTCTGCGAGTGATTTTAGTTCAATGCGTAGATCTTCAGTATTTTTCATCTGTGACATGTAGATTACTCCTCGATGTAAGGTGTGTATATTTGACTTAGTTAGTCGCTTTTCCTGATGCCGGAAAAGACTATCCTTAAATATAGCTTATATTTGGAAAGGTGAATAAAAAACATTAGAGATATTTCACTGTTCTGCTGCAAACGATACATCTATCTACAGCAGGGAGGGAGATGAAGTTTTATTGGAATTAATTACTTTTTTTGAGGGGATTGGCAGGTTTTTTTACGCCACACAACTAACAAACTGCCGCTAAAACCAATAATTAGTAAAACAAGTGGTAGTAATATCAGGAAATTCATTACTAAGTCTTCATACTGACGGAAAATGGGGGTCTTACCAAGTGCATAACCTAAAGAGGTAAGGATCATGACCCACAGGAAGCCACTGAGCCAGTTAAAAAACTGGAAACGGCTGTTTTGTAGACCTGTCAGACCTGCAAATGTTGGTAGAAGGGTTCTGACAAATGCGAGGAAGCGGCCGATAAGTAAAGCAGACAGGCCGTGACGATGAAAAAGACTGTAAGCTCTTTGGTGGTAGTAGGCTGGGAGATGAGAAAGCCAGCCTTGCACTATTTTGGTATTTCCTAGCCATTTTCCCTGTAGATAACCGATCCAGCAACCTAAGCTTGCTCCGGCAGTTAATATTACAATTGTTAGAGGGAAACTCATTGCGCCTTTGGCAATCAATACGCCAACGAGTATAAGCAGGCTGTCTCCTGGTAAGAATGCGGCAGGAAGGAGGCCATTTTCAAGGAAGAGGATCAAAAATAGCATGATATAAATGGCCCATAATAGGGATGGGTTGGCCAGAGTTTCATAATCTTGGTACCAAAGTGCATATATAAGTTCTTTTACTATTTCCATCAGGTGTTCCTAAAATGCCTTTGTTCGTTCATCCTGAAAGCATGAGGCTAAACCGATTAAATTACATCCTATTTTACGTTATTTGGCTGGTTTTAATGTCTTTTCATCGTTGAAAAAGGCAAATAAATCAGCCTGCGTCACTGTAACAAAATCAGGGGGGACTAAACAGAAAATTTTGGTGACCAATTGGACGTTCATTAAAATAGGGTAAGAAATGGGTTTATGAGGATAGTTTGCCAGGTTTCTTGATTTAAATGAGTTGCTGTTTGACCTGCCATTTTATTCGCTTATGGTCTACTGACCACTGACCACTGACCACTGACCACTGACCACTGACCACTGACCACGAGTCAATATTTTTTCAGTGGTAGATTGATTATTGTATCAATTTGATTTATTTTTCACCACAGCAAAGGGGAGTAACTTCCTTCGCCGGTTTATCGTCATTACGATGCAACAGCATCCGGTAGCCGGGCAACCTTGAACTTATACCTGATGGTGCATTTTCTGTGTTGTAAGTGAGACCTTGCCAGAAGGCGAGGGTTGCTTGCAATACATCCATCTCCACGATGTGGGAAGAAATATAGCAGCGGCTGGCGTCTTCTGAGACTTCAGCCGTTTTTATTTGTGAGAGAAAGAAAATGAACTCTGTAGGTAATCCTCTGTTATGGGGAAGTTTCTCTGTCTTAATTACGATTATGTTATTACTAGATCTATCCTTACAGGGACGTAAGAAAGGGCAAGGAATGTCGTTTTGCCAAGCTGCTGTCTGGAGTGTAATTTGGGTAAGTTTGTCGCTCTTATTTGCATTAGGATTATGGTGGTATTGCAGAGAAACCGTAGGGGAAGCTGTTGCTAATAGTCAGGCAATGGCTTTCCTTACCGGGTATTTACTTGAGAAAGCACTTGCTGTTGATAATGTATTTGTCTGGCTGATGTTATTTAG
Organism: Photorhabdus aballayi; assembly: GCF_026153155.1. NCBI lineage: Bacteria > Pseudomonadati > Pseudomonadota > Gammaproteobacteria > Enterobacterales > Morganellaceae > Photorhabdus > Photorhabdus aballayi. The sequence goes on from NZ_JAPFCD010000044.1 coordinate 26,786, forward strand.
CTATTTTGCTATTCCGGCAAATTTGCAACGTCGGGTGCTCATTTATGGTGTCTTAGGCGCAATTGTGCTGCGTACCGTGATGATCTTTGCAGGGAGTTGGCTGGTTTCTCAATTTAGCTGGATACTCTATCTGTTCGGCATCTTTCTGCTGATTACCGGCGTTAAGATGGCGTTGGCGAAAGAGGATGATTCCCCGATAGGCGATAAACCTTTTGTCCGTTGGCTAAAAGCGCATATTCGCATCACTGATAATCTTCACGGAGAACGTTTCTTTGTGAAAGAAAAAGGTTTGTTATATGCGACTCCACTAATCTTAGTGCTAATTTTGGTTGAAATTAGTGACGTTATTTTTGCGGTAGACAGTATTCCTGCTATTTTTGCCGTGACTACAGATCCTTTTATTGTTTTGACCTCTAATCTTTTCGCTATTTTAGGATTACGTGCAATGTATTTTTTACTGGCAGGTGTGGCAGAGAAATTTACAATGCTGAAATATGGCTTATCAGTCATTCTGGTATTTATCGGTATTAAAATGCTAATAATGGATTTTTATCATATTCCTATGGGAATTTCTCTGGGAACTGTGGCGAGTATTTTGACAATAACAATGATTATTAATGTTTGGGTAAACAAGTACAAAACTAAAGAGATCCAGTAATTAGGTAACTATTTTTTAACAGATAACCATATCTTTCTTGAATGGGAAGATATGGTTTCTTTTTGTCTTAAATTGCTGAGAAATGGTTAAACATAAAAACAAATAATTGTGTTTTGTAAATGTGTAAATTGCCGTTTTGATCACACAAATGTGAATGTATTGTTAATAAGTGCTGGCGAGGTTGTATATTTTAACTATCGCCGCTTTTCACTACTCTTGGCTTCCCTATACTGAGGAAGCAAACACAGAAAAATATAGGCTTAATAGAACTGTTAATAAAATGGATCAGCTATGGAAAAACAAAAACGTGGCTTCGTGTATTACATTGTACAAGGGAGCCTGGTTAAACAAATCTTGGTAGGTTTAATTGCAGGGATACTGTTAGCGTGGTTGACGCCTTCGGTTGCCAAATCAGTCGGTTTGCTTGGGACATTGTTTGTTGGCGCCCTGAAAGCAGTAGCCCCGGTGTTGGTTTGGATTCTGGTCATGTCTTCTATTGCTAACCATAAAGAAGGCCAGAAAACCAATATTCGTCCAATTCTTATCCTCTATATCTTGGGCACATTTTTTGCTGCGTTGGTTGCCGTAGTCGGTAGCTTTATGTTCCCGTTACAATTGGTGCTAGCTGTCAATGATGCTCAGATGTCTCCACCTGAAAGCATTATGGAGGTGATTAAAGGAATACTGGTCAATGTCGTCGCTAATCCAGTAAACGCACTACTGAATGGTAACTATATTGGTATTCTTGCCTGGGCTATTGGTTTGGGTATCGCCTTGCGTCATGCAACAGACTCAACTAAATCTCTGATTCATGATATGTCTGAAGCGGTTACTCAGATTGTTCGAGTGGTCATTCGTTTGGCGCCGGTTGGTATTTTCGGTCTGGTGTCTTCAACTATTGCAGAAACGGGATTTGGCGCCTTACTGGGATATGTCCAATTGCTGGTTGTATTACTAAGTTGTATGTTGGTTATGGCACTCATTGTAAACCCATTGATTGTTTACTGGAAAATTCGTCGTAATCCTTATCCACTAGTATTTGCTTGCCTGCGTGAAAGTGGCGTAACGGCATTTTTCACTCGCAGTTCGGCTGCCAATATTCCAGTGAATATGGCGATGTGCCGCCGTATGAATCTGCATGAAGATACTTATTCAGTGTCTATTCCGCTGGGAGCAACCATCAATATGGAGGGCGCTGCGGTGACTATTACGGTATTGACTCTGGCTGCGGCCAGTACGTTAGGTATATCGGTTGATCTGCCTACAGCATTGCTACTGAGTGTGGTTGCTGCAATTTGTGCCTGTGGCGCTTCTGGTGTGGCAGGAGGGTCCTTATTGTTGATCCCTCTGGCCTGTAGCATGTTTGGGATTTCCAATGAAGTTGCTATGCAGGTTGTGGCAGTCGGTTTGATTATTGGTGTATTACAGGATTCTGCGGAAACGAGCCTGAACTCTTCTACTGATGTATTGTTCACTGCCGCTGTTTGTCAGGCAGAGGATAACCGTCTGGAGTCGGATCAGCTAGCCCGGCGTAATTAATTGATTTAAGTATTCAGGTTTAATAGAAATACAGTTAAGTAGGTAGAAAAGTAAAATGTCCGCGCCAGGAATGGCGCGGCTTGAGGATTTACTCTGTTTTTACAACTTGTCTGTGATCGCCATTATTCATCATCAAATTTTAAGGCCTAACCGAGTACCTTGATCGATAGCGCGTCGAGCATCCAATTCGGCAGCAACATCAGCTCCACCAATAAGGTGCACAGTTTTCCCCGCTTGCTGTAACGGCTGATACAATTCTCTTAGTGGCTCTTGTCCTGCACAAATAACGATGTTATCTACGGCAAGACAGCGCTGTTCCCCATTGCTGCTAATATGTAATCCTTGATCATCTATTTTCAAATATTGCATATTGTTGAGCATTTTCACACCACGCAAGTGTAGATTGGTTCTGTGCACCCAACCTGTTGTTTTACCTAATCCTTCACCAACTTTTGTCGGTTTACGTTGCAATAGATAAATTTTTCGGGGAGAAGGTTTTGGTTTAGGGCCTTCAGGAGATAAGCCACCACGATGTGTCAGATTATGGTCAATGCCCCATTTTTCGCTGAAAGCGGTGCTATCAAGGCTAGTACTTTTTCCTGGTTGACTCAGATATTCTGCGGTATCAAAGCCGATACCCCCTGCGCCAATGATAGCGACGCGTTGACCGACATTTTTCTTATCCCTTAATACATCTAAGTAGCTCAGTACCTTTTCGTGATGGATACCCTCGATTGTGAGTTGGCGAGGTATGATGCCGCTGGCGATAATTACTTCATCAAAATCAGAAAGTGCTTCTGTTGTAGCGGTCTGGTTCAACCGTACATCAACATGATGGATTGCTAACTGACGCTGAAAATAACGTAATGTTTCATGGAATTCTTCTTTACCAGGGATCTGTTTGGCGATATTAAATTGTCCGCCAATCTGACCGTTACGTTCAAACAGAGTGACATGATGACCACGGCTGGCAGCGGTCACTGCAAATGACAATCCGGCAGGCCCTGCGCCAACAACCGCCAGTTTTTTAGGCATGGAAACAGGCTTAGAGGCCATTTCTGTTTCGTGGCAGGCGCGAGGATTAACTAAACAAGAGGCGATTTCACCGACAAAAATTTGATCCAGACATGCCTGATTACAGCCAATACAAGTGTTAATCTCATCAATTCGCCCCTGTTGGGCTTTCATAACAAATTCAGCATCAGCCAGAAAAGGTCGCGCCATAGAAACCATATCGGCACAACCTTGTGCCAGCACTTGCTCTGCAATGTTGGGATCGTTAATTCTGTTTGTTGTGATCAGTGGGATAGAAACTTTCCCCATCAGCTTTTGTGTTACCCAACTGAATCCAGCGCGGGGAACCATAGTGGCAATCGTTGGGATTCGAGCTTCATGCCAGCCGATACCGGTATTGATGATAGATGCTCCTGCTTGTTCAATAGCAACAGCGAGTTGTTCTATTTCCTGCCAATTGGAACCGTCCTCGACTAAATCCAACATCGAAAGCCGGTAGATTAGAATAAATTCTCTCCCTGTTGCCTGACGGACTGCTTCAACAATCTCTACAGCAAAACGCATTCGATTTTCAAAACTTCCGCCCCATTTATCCTGGCGGTGGTTGGTACGAGCAGTCAGGAACTGGTTAATCAGATAACCTTCAGAACCCATAATTTCTACGCCATCATAACCGGCTTGTTGTGCCAGTTGTGCACAATGAGCAAAGTCAGCAATAGTTTGCTGAATGTCTTCTTCTGTCATTTCACGAGGCATGAATGGATTAATCGGTGCCTGAATGGCAGTAGGAGCGACGAGGTTTGGTTGATAGCTGTAACGGCCGGTATGTAGGATTTGCATTGCAATTTTTCCACCAGCCTGATGAACTGCGTCTGTAATAACTTTATGGTGGATAAGATCTTTTTCATCTACCAGGAATGCAGTGCCTTTCCCTATAACACCTTGTTTATTTGGCGAAATTCCGCCTGTTACAATCAATGCCACGCCTCCGGCTGCCCGTTCAGCGTAAAAGCGGGCAAGTCTCTGGGGATCGGGATGTTCCTCTAGCCCAGTGTGCATTGATCCCATCAAAATGCGGTTTTTCAGAGTGGTGAACCCCAGGTCTAGAGGGGCGAACAGGTGAGGATAATGGCTCATTGCAATCTCCATCGGGTGTTTGTCAATCATAACCAGATTATTATTGTGTCCTAGACCACCGGTCAAAATCCTAAGTGGTCGGATGAGTGTTGGTTTAAATTTAGATGGAATAAGGTTAATTGGGAAAAAAATGTTAAATGAATGTGATGAAGGTCATGAAATCAGATTCTATCATGACCATAGATTTAGGGAATAGGAGCTTAAAATTTGCTGATGTACTCTTTGTTGATTAATTCGTATCAGAAAGGTTAACCAGACCACAATATGGGTCATAATTGATTTTCAGTCGTTCACTTTCTCGAATGATTTGTGGAATAGCTTTGCATTCTTACATAGAGAGAATATGACTAATTCAGTCAGGCGATTTGTTTACCCAGTTTTAGTATTTCTTTCTGAATGATGCGACAGTTGCCGGAAATGTTAAAGGTGCGGTTTTGCTTTAATGGGAGATGGATTTTTCATATATTAACTTGATTCCGGTTTTGAACCCGGAATAGGGTGATCTCTTCTATATCTGACTTAATTTATAGCATCAGTGGTTATTATGAAAAAACAGATGACTGAATGGGTAACTTTGGCAGGAAAAGGGGTGACTTTAGAACCTCTGACACATCAACGGCATGATGAATTTTTACAGGTCATTAAAGAGGGTGAACTGCATAAATTGTGGTATACCAGTGTCCCTTCGCCGGCTGAGCTAGGTAACGAGATTGAACGCCGTTTATTGTTACATGAAAAAGGTACTATGCTGCCTTTTGCTATTGTTGATCATCGAACAGGTAAAGCGGTTGGCATGACCACTTATATGAATATTGATTCTGGTGCTCGCAGGGTAGAAATCGGTTATACCTGGTATGCACGTTCTGTTCAGCGGACACATATTAATACGGAAGCAAAATATCTCTTATTGAAACATGCTTTTGAAGAATTAGGATGTATCGCAGTGGAGTTTCGCACTCATTTTTTTAATCATCAGAGCCGGAAAGCGATAGAGCGACTAGGCGCAAAACTTGATGGGATTCTGCGTAGTCATGCTGTATCTAAAGATGGCAGTATTAGGGATACTTGTGTTTACAGTATTATCAGTTGTGAATGGCCTGCGGTTAAAATGCATCTTGAATGGCAGATGGTTAAACCGAGGTAAGAGCTATCTCAAAATTAGGCCGTCCTGTGAAAGGTAGCGGCCTGATTCTGATTTAATCTGAAGGCAGAGAATCTCTCATTCCATTATCCAGTTCATCCAATAATTGATAACGGCGACGATATTCCGACCGTTTTTTACTGGCTATATCTTCAAGCGGTTTTCTTTCAATGGATAATGGCAGATGGAAATCTTTATTTTTTCCCTTTTCTCCACCTAATGACTCCCAGAAAGAGTCGTAATCAGCGACTAATTTATCTTTCTTTTTATGCCAATAGCGTAGGCTCTTATAGATGTGAGTATCGTTGCTGGCTGCCAGAATTTGTTGGCATTCAAAGTGGGCAGCAAGACGGCAAATGGATTCAATGAGTAAGCGTTTGGGAAATAATCCATAACAATCTTTCGTTGCATCGCGGATAATTTCAAGGGTTGCGTCTCCTTTGGAACCTTGTAGCCCACCGATGAACAGTGTTTTTTTACCGGCAATGGTGAGTAATGTGAAAGCGCATCTCGCTAAAGTTTTATGATCTTCTGTTGCAATAAATAGAGCAAGCTCACCTTCTTTATTAAAGCAATCCATAGAATCTAAAAAAATAGTATAAGTTCCACTTTTACCGCTGATAACTGCTAATGGATATGCATTGGAACGAAATATTTTATTAACAATAGACTGATTCAAACCAGTAAATAATAGCTGGTAATGTTCATTTATTGCACGTAACGTCTGCGCTCTATTAAAGTTAATACTTAGATAAGGGCGATGTAATTTAGAAGGTAAACAAGGCTGTTTCTTCAAAATGTCCAGATAAAACGGTGTATTAACTATTTGGTTTAATAGTTTTAGTGTCGATATCGGCATCAGAGCGCTGCGTAAGGCAAATTTAGTGCGATTCTGGGCAGAATACCAATGGGGACTTGGGCTGATTTTTTTTCCGACTAAGTCTGTGAACAGTCGAATTCCTGAACTGGCAGGTTGATACATATATTCCATTTCTTTATCTAGTTCTAAAAAATACTGAGGGAGAAGAAGACTTGCGAGCAACTGATTATACTCGTTTGATATTAAACAGAACTTCAACGAATGTTTATTTGTGTTTTTTTAAGATAAAAAATCAACAGTTGTTTAATGAATGTTTAGTTATCAAAGGATTTTTTTCTTATTTGTTTACTATTCGTTTAGTTTTCTGTGATGTTTTTTGTTGTAAAAGCATGTCCAAAAAGATGAGAGAAACGGCTATAACTTTGGTGTGATACCCGAGGTTATGATCTGTAGCAAGTTTAGCAGGTGAGTATTGATGGTAAATGATTAATATTGAATATATTCTTTTTTGAATCCGTTTAATTGAAATATTAATAATTATTATGTTAATTTGTTTTATTTTTTCATTAATGTCAAAATGGAATAGATGAGATATTTTTATATTGTGATTTATATCATATTATTACGAGAAATTTTCTTATTCTTGTAAAGTTAATTTAGTACTTGCAGAATATCGATTATATTTTATTGTTAAATTAAATTTATGATTTTATGTTATTCAATACACACAAAGGCTATTAATAATGGATGAAATACTTGTTCTTGTTGATAAATATGACAATCCCATTGGCTCAGCGGGAAAAGCTGATATTCATCGGAAGGGTATGTTACATCGGGCCTTTTCTATCTTTATTTTTGATAATGAAGGAAATTTACTCCTACAGAAGCGAGCTGCAACCAAATATCATTCAGCGGGACTTTGGACGAATAGCTGTTGTGGTCACCCCAGGGTTGATGAAGCTCTGGAAGCCGCTGCACACCGGCGTCTTGGCGAAGAGATGGGTTTTGATTGTCCATTGAAAAAGGTTTCGTCATTTATTTATCATGCGAGACTGCCTAATGATTTGATTGAGTACGAATATGATCATGTTTTTATCGGGTGCTTTGATAAAGAACCGATAATTAACCCGGATGAGGTGTCTGATTACAAATGGGTTAATCCACTGAAATTGAGGGAGCTAATTAATAATGCTCCTGATGTGTATACGGTTTGGTTCAAAAAAATCATTGATGGCCTTTCGTATCAAGATATTGAGGAGTGGCAAAGGCCGATCTGATAATAATGTAATTTATTGGTAGCCACGGCATTGAATTAATTAGATATGAATATTTCATTGATATTTACCAATACGTCGCAAATCCTGACAACTTAGGGGGCGACGCTTTTAAAGACTTTTAATAAGGAAAAGCTCATGAGTAGCTTTAATAATGTGTTTTGCACTGATGTTGAGCCTGTCCCGTCCTATCACATCATCCGAGGGGAAACTACCAACGATTACGAAAGTAAAGTGATACAAGTTTATTGCGAAGATCCAGAACGCTGGCGTAAGGTGATTGGTGATACGCTGTTATTCCAGTTTGGTGTTTACGATGATCCGGCTTCAAAACCACCAATTTCATTGGATGAGTCAGGTATTCGTTATTTTGATCGTCAATTGCTTTTAGCTGGTTTGGAAACAAAAGTTGAGCGACCAGCGGTTCGACGTGTCTTAGATGTTGGTTGTGGTTGGGGTTATATCCTGAAATATTTGGCTGAGCGTTTTCCTGAATGCAAACGTTTGGATGGCGTAAATATCAGCGAGCAGCAGTTGCGGTATTGTGCTGAATTTCACGCACAACATGGACTTTCTGAGCGTATCAATCTGTATCTGTGCAATGCACAGGATATTGATAGCTTACCTGATCCACAAGAACCTTATGATCTGGTGATTATCCGTGGTGTCATTTCGCATTTTCCGAATTCGTTGTATGAAAAGGCCATGAATGGATTGTTCAAACGGATGAGCGCTGGTGGTCAGGTGATTATTTCTGACAACCTCTATAATGTGGCGTTGGATAGCTATAAATCGGATATTCCTGACATCATTGATCGCTTAGCTTGTGCTAACCGAAAAACACCCGGCTATTTCAGGCAAGTGTTGGAGGAAAGTGGTTTCGTTATTAAGGATATGAGGGTATTGCCATCTAATATTGATGTGGCGCATTGGTTGTTGGATGTTAAGGCCAATATCGAACGAAGCTTTCCTGAAGGTGTTAGTGGTCCTCTGGAAGAGTTGAGAGTACTGGCTGAAAACTTTTCGGTAGCTCTGGTGAAAAACTATGCATCGACTTATAGTGTTATTGCACAGAAAAATTAGCAAACAGCTTTGTTTTCTTGGGTTAAGAGTAAAGCTGTTAAGAAAATCTTTGTCGCCGTTTTGTTGTCACTGACCGTTGGAAATGGAAAAGCCACTTTTTGCGGAGTAGCCTCATCAGATCGCGCTAGCATTGATGACGCGATAGAAATCGCCAACTGAAAATGAAAAGTTTTCAATAAATTTCAGTTTTTGGGCCTAACGCATCTGTGGTTTAGGTGGGAAGCTCAGCAAATCAATGTTATGCAATTGATGTTAGACACGCTCGGAGTGATGAAGGAGTTGGCTGAACTGAAGCCGCGTATACGCATTACAACTCAAGCACGATAAGAAACACGGTCTATAAATCGGCTGGGCTGAAACAGAAATATTTGCCAGTGATTGGTTAACTTTTAATCTGCCTGTTTTGTTTGTTTTATAGTCATGTTATAGGTTGATATTTCCGGTTCTAGGCATTAGAATTCTTATGTTAGTTGAAGTGGATCGCGCTCGGGCCGAGGCTACCAACCCGGTTAAGAGCACAAAAATAGAGGTCTTGCTTTAAAGATAAAAACAAAAAACCAGCCTCACCAGCTGGTTTTTTGTTTTTATCTATCTATTAATTCATTGAATCATATCTAAATAAACTTATAATCAACGGCTGTTAGTTGAGGAGCGTTTTGGCCTGTGTATCTCTTACGCAAGTTTTCGTAAGTCCTGGCTGAATACAGGTGGTGCTGATTCAGAGCCTTGGTCGGAGCGCGATCCACTTCAACTAACATTGATGAGAACCGGCCGGACAGGCAATGTAAAGGCAATGGCTGGTTAAGTCGTGCTCTTAACAGGAGCAAACGGGTGAAAGCATTTATTGACACTGCTATCATCGTTCTCAAAGCGTTAATTGCGCTTTTAGAGCTGATCCGTGCATTTCTGAAATAGATAACGGAAACGTAGCTAAGGCCATCAGGGTAACCTCCCGGTGGCCTTTAACATTTACCGCTTTTGATCAAGCCGTTGTGCTTTATAATTTCTACCCTTCATAAAAAGCAACCAGATGCATGTAGCGTCATTCATCAACCTACTAAGCTACTCTTGTTTAATTGGCCTAATGTACTGATTTAAAATCTTAAATTTGGCAATTCCTACTGGATTTGAACCAGTAATCAGGCGATTATTGTTCCGGTAGTATGGGATTAGCTGAGCTGACCGCCGCGCATACGCACCACAACACAGGCTCGCCGGAGAATGCCAGTGCCATTAGGAACATAGTCTATAAATCGGATGGGCTGAAACAGAAATATTTGCTAGTGATTGGGTGAATATCATGCCATTTGTGTTAGATTTTTACGCTATGCTATAAGTTGATAACACCTTTTTTAAGGTGTAGACTGATTGAGTTAGCAGGAGAATGTCGCGCTAGAACCGAGGCTACCAATCTCGTATAGCACAAAGACAAACCGCCCTATCCAAGGGTTAAAATAAAAAAACCAACCTCACCAGTTGGTTTTTTTATTTTTATCTACTCATTGTTTTAATTGATTGAATCATCTGAAAATAAACCTATAATCAACGGCTGTTAGTTTGGGGTAGCGCTCTGGCTTGTGTATCTCTGGCGCAAGTTTTCGTAAGTCCTGGCTGAGTACAGGTGGTGCTGATTCAGTGCCTCGGTCAGAGCGCGATATTCTCCTGCTAACACAGATGAAGGCCAGCCGGACAGGCAGCGTAAAGGCAATGGCTGGTTAAGTCGTGCTCCTAACTGGAGCAAACGGGTGAAAGCATTTATTGACACTGCTATCATCGTTCTCAAAGCGTTGATCGCGCTTTTAGAGCTGATCCGTGCATTTCTGAAATAGATAACGGAAACGTAGCTAAGGCCATCGGGGTAACCTCCCGGTGGCCTTTAACATTTACCGCTTTTGATCAAGCTACTGTGTTTTATAATCTTTATCCTTCAAAAAGATACTGATTTAAAATCTTAAATTTGGCAATTTCTACTGGATTTGAACCAGTAATCAGGCGGTTATTGTTCCGGTAGTATGGGGGTAGTCAACAGATTAGTGTAATGAAATTCATGAGTTAATCGCTTGATGTGGTTAAACAATTTGCAGCTTACTGCGAGTCATACACATAATAACACTGGGATCTGGAACGCCTTTTTAAATGCGGTATCAATCAACGCTACGGGTTCGTGTTCTGGTGGTCTGAAACACAACTATCTTGCCCACAATATGCGGGCTTTTTTACACCTTCATAGAAATAAAGGATATGGATAAAAGATCTGATGATGTTAAGAGGTTAATTAATATCCTAACTCCCGCTCAGAAATTGAAGCTGGCTAGTGTGTTTTCATTCAGGCAGTGGCTTTATGAAAAAATCTCTGTCGCCATTTTGTCGCCACTGACTACTAGAAACAAAAAAGCCACTCATTACGAAGTGGCTTAATGTACTGATAAATCAGCTAAAATCTGGTGGCCCCTACTGGACTTGAACCAGTGACCAAGCGATTATGAGTGTATAGAGCCATCATTCAAAACAACTAGATACAGCGAAAACCGCCGCTCACAACGCCCAATTTCGCAAAAGTTAGCAAAACATCGAATACACATGAAAACTTTCACGTCCCAAATCCGTCCCAATCATCATTGCTCTCACCCCGGCATCCACGGCCTCTTTATCTCGTAGAGATACCCACTCTCAATCTCATCGTGACTTTTCAACACTTCGTGAAAGCACTGATAACGGTGAATGCGGGCGGATATATCTATTATTTGTGATTTAAATCACAAATATAGTCGAAAAACGACTAATTAATCCTTGCTATATAGTCGAAAAACGACTATTATAATTTCATCGAAACAAACAACGCAGAGGCTAACAAAATGAAATTATTCCACGGTTCCGCAAATAGCGCAGCTCCAACAGTTAAAGTAGGTCCATTTGCTTTAGGTTTTATTAGTGTGAATATCTTTGATGGAATCTTCGGTAGCCCTAGTTACGATGCAGCAGGCAGTCACGGTTGTAACGGTTACGTCCACTCTTATGAAATAGCTGATGATAAAATAGCTGAATCAAGAGACTTAAATGAGCATTACGAAGAAGTATGTGCATTCTTAAAAGAAGAACTTGAAGTAGATGATGTAGAAGAGATAGCTGACAGAGTGGTATGGGATAATGATTCTGATGTTGAGGACTTCTCTAATATAATGTCTCCTCGCTTTGATACCGAGGGTGATGATAGCTTAGTATTTGCTGCATTGTGTTGGGAATTGCAACGCTTACGTGGCCGTGTAGCTGCTCATCTGGGTTTTGACGCTGTAGAAATGAATGATGAACATGGAACTTCATATCTTATCGTTAATCCCAAAATTATTGCGGAATAAAAAAATGCTACTCACAGAATATATAGATAGGAATTTCCACGGCAATAAAGCTGAATTTGCGAGGAAAATGAAGGTAGATTCTCAGCGTGTCAACAAGTGGGTTAAAGGCGGCTGGATTGTAGTTAACAATATTCTTTATAGTCCGAAGCGAGAGATAAAAGTGTCTATAGAGAATACTACATTACGTGATTGAAAGTGTAATATAGAGAGAAAATTATGCAGGGTAATAAATTAAGTACGTTTATTGTTGAATATATTAAAGATAGAGCTAAGCAGAAAGATATTACTATATCACACAGTGAACTTGTGAAAAATTGGCTTGATGATGCAGCTCGTCGGGCAAAACAAATTAGCATGATAACGCATGCGTTGAAATATAGTAACAGTCAAGCAAAAGGAAGTAGTATTTATGCGGGGTCATTGGATGATAATAAAAAAAATCAATATCTTTCTACTTCAACTTTACATAACCCGGTAATGGATTTCGCAGGCAATAGCGCCGCTTTTGATATTGCTAAGCTACTGACAACTGAAATAAAAGGCGATTCATTGGCGGCTTCTTTGAAACGAGGTGATTATTCAGCATTTTCTGAATTGGTGGAAAATGAGCAACAGCTTGAGCTTTGGGTTGATGGATTCAAACAGGCGCTATCAGACGACTCTCTTTCATCACACAAATACGCAAAACAGTTATATTTTCCGATAAATGAAAATCATGATGAATATCATTTATTAAGCCCGTTATTTGCATCATCATTATATCATGTAATAGATAGACGTATTCAAGAGTCACGCTTTAGTGAGTCAGCTAAAGAAATTAGAGAAGCAATAAAAGATAAATGTTGGCATCCTAGGATTAGAGAAATTTACAAAAATACCGCTATACAGCATTTTGGCGGAACTAAGCCGCAAAATACATCTTATTTAAATACGATGAGAGGCGGAAAAGCGTGGCTTTTGCCTTGCACCCCTCCACTTATACCAACAAAACCCCCGATAGAAATTGAGTCTATCTTTTCATTGGGTGTTGAATTTGATTTGTTAGCTCGTGATGCTGTTTTGATGATGCAACAATATTTAATAAAAGCACGAGATAGTAAAATAACAGAGGAAATCTTTGAATATTTTCGTGAATTTATTGTTGATATTAGCAGGGAATATTTGAGTGAAATTATTGATACTTTGTTTGATTATGTTGGAAGTGTACAAAATTTAATTGAATATAAAGGCTGGAGCGCAAGTAAAGATTGTGCACTAAAATATTCACAACAGCTCTGGCTAGATCCTTATCGCTGTGAAATAGATGAGAAATTTAAACATGATCGTGAGTCCGGCGCTTGGAAAAACGAGGTAGCTAAAGATTTTGGGCGCTGGTTAAGTCGTTGTTTACGACACGAAAAATTAGACGGGGAAGCACTTGATCGTCGCAATTGGAAAGGTTTATTTATAAAACAATTAGATGAATTTGAAGATTATTTACCGAAATATGATGATCTATGAGTTTTCGTGTGTAGACTTAAGTCTTTAAATGACATAGTATATCAGTACTGCTGAACAAGCAGCTTAGAAGCATGTTTCTTTAGTCTTAAATAAACTGCCGCACAGGCAGCTTAGAAATATGTTCTTTTCTCCTTAAATAAACTGCCGTACAGGCAGAATATGAAGCCGGTCACCCGGCTTTCGCTTTATTTCGGCACAGGCGGCCATTCAACATCAGGCGCTTGTGAAACATCTACACGAGTAAGCAATACTCTGTATTTCTTCCATTCCAACAGAGCGGCTTTTTCTGAGTCTGTAGCGACTTCTAAGTCAACAGAGTCTTGTAGCAATGAGAGTGTTTCATTTGCTTGCTGTAACAGCGCTGCTTGCTTCTGTTTTGCTTCGTTGATTTGATGAGATTTGAGTAAGTCTTTATCAACTACCCAGTCTTTACCATCCCATTTATCGAAATCGGTGGGTGG
>NZ_JAPFCD010000045.1:0-40558 GCF_026153155.1 Photorhabdus aballayi
CTATTTTTATTTACCATTATAGTTGTTTTATATATTGGTTATTAAAAACATAGACATATTTTATCATTTATATCTACGTTTTTAGGTACAAAAATATAATTAACCGGTTATTATTTTATAATAAAACACAAAGAGTAAAAAAATTGACTTTGATCTGAGAGAAAAGGTATCTTAAAAAACATCGAGGCAAAATAAAGCGTTTTATCTACACCATTTAATAGATAGTTTGTTTTTAATTCTAATATTTTAAAAGGATAAAAATTATTAAAAACGATAATAAAATGGTGGTAACGATAAATAAAAAGACCGAGATATAAAAAAATTGAATTTCAGGAAACATGAAGAAACGGAATTCTAATAAGAAGTACAAATAAGCTATCAAATATAGCTAAGAAAGTTTGTTCCGCCCCAAGTTATTTTATCTAACCATAACAGGTTGAATTAAAATCTTGGAATTTATTAATTATACTTTTAAAATCAATCACAAGAGGTAATACTATGTCAGAGATCGAAGCAATCTCCTTAAAAGCGCCAATCAGCGTTATTGCAAAAGTAACCAACAAATCAATATATAAACTTAAACTTATTCAGGATTCTATCCGTTTGGATCAAGGTGAGTGGACCACTCTTCCTCCTCAAGTAATTAATAGAAGCAATGATAACACTCCTGGAAAAGCTATTTGGAGAAGTGATTCAAACAGCCTGTTAGGTGGTGTTTCAGGACGTTGTACCTATGTATTTGTAGATAACAAAGGCGAAATTTATAGTATCTATATTACATGGAACAATCCTCTGATTGGCAGCAGCAGCTACTCAATCTCAACCGATTATTTAGGTGATGATTTACACTTATCCTATACAGCAGATGGCGGTAACAATCCAATAGTAGAATATATGATTGTAAGCTAATATTTAACCATTAATATTAACAACCATTCCTGTGGTAAAATATTTAAATAAATATTTATGCAACAGGAATGGTTTATTCATTCAGAGAGATAATCCCTTTCCCATCTTAATCAATTATGAATTCTTATCATAATAACACCATTTTTTTATTATAAGACTGCTTTTAATATGTTTTTACAGATGGCGCCCGATAAGTATTAAAACGATCGAGTAAGATGGCAGGATCTTGCTCAATTATTGCCATATGACGATATTTTTCATGCAAGAATTGTTCATCAGCCATTTTATTAATCATGGCAATGAGCGGATCATAAAAGTTATTAATATTAAGAATACCGCAAGGTTTCGTATGTAACCCAATCTGACTCCAGGTAAATACCTCACTGAACTCTTCCAACGTACCAAAGCCACCAGGTAAAGCAACAAAACCATCAGCTAATTCAATCATTTTGTTTTTACGCTGATGCATAGTTTCAACAACGTATAATTCAGTCAGATTTTTATGTGATATTTCCCGTGCTTCCAGTAATGTTGGAATAACACCAATCACTTTCCCGCCCTCTGCCAAAACCGTATTAGCAACAGTTCCCATAATACCCACACTGGCGCCGCCATAAATGAGCGTAAGATTACGTTTAACCAATTCCTTTGCGAAGATAATGACATTTTCTTTATAGATTTCAGATATACCTAGACTTGAACCACAATAAACAGCAATACTTTTCATTATCTTATCTCCTGCCACTTTATCTTCACATGAAAACCAGAATTATACGTTAGTATCACCATCATACAACTCACTTATACCCGTTATCTTTCATGTTGGCTGCACTCGCTCACCCCAGTCACATAGTTATCTATGCTCCCAGGGATTCGCCCTTGCCGTCTCGATGCATCTTGAAATACATAGGGTATATAAAGCTAATACCAAGAAAAACAAAATAAGAATGGTTTTTTCATATTCAATATATTAGCATTAATCATAACTTATATTTAATTATTATGATATGAAATCAAGTATCAACCAGATTGTAGAAAATACCTTCATCACCTATAGCCCCTAAATTATCGACATATTAAAATACAATGTAAATTTATATCAGAATTATATTCCAATAATAAAATTTAATTTCACTATAACCATATAATATGGTCTAATAAATGAAAAATATTTCTCTAAAATTATATTCTCTAAACCTATTGAGTTATCTACGTTTCACTGCGAAAATTATCAGTCAGATCACTTGATTTTAATTGAGGTTTTGCCCGGATGTCTTCTTCCAAGCTCCAAAAGAGTGCCTTTCCATTAATACCTGTAATACTGTTACTGCTTGCCATGACATCAATTCAGAGCGGTGCTTCTCTTGCCAAGACACTATTTCCGGTTATCGGCGCGCCGGGAGTTACCGCACTGCGCCTAGGTATTGGAACTATCATTCTGTTTATTATTTTTAAACCCTGGCGCCTGCGTTTTAGCCGAAAATCAATCATGCCGCTGCTTACATATGGTATTGCTCTTGGTGCAATGAATTATACATTCTATATGGCGCTGACAACTATTCCTTTAGGGATTGCCGTGGCTCTTGAATTCACTGGCCCACTGGCTGTAGCTATGTTCTCATCACGCCGACCAATAGATTTTCTTTGGGTGGCATTGGTTATCGCCGGCTTAGCTTTCCTGTTACCCATTGGCAATAATAATATTGATAGTTTAGATCCTATAGGGATTATTTACGCACTTAGCGCAGGTGTTTGTTGGGCACTGTATATTATTTTCGGCCAACGCGCTGGTGCAGGCTATGGAGCAGCAACTGTGTCTATTGGTTCATTTATCGCTGCTATGATATTTTTCCCTGTCGGTTTGATACAAACAGGGCCAGAACTATTATTCGATATGTCTATTCTCCCTCTGGCGCTGGCAATTGCCATTCTATCTACTGCATTCCCATATACACTGGAAATGATTGCTCTGACTCGTTTACCTGCACAAACATTTGGTACTCTGATGAGCCTTGAACCCGCACTGGGTGCGCTATCCGGTATTGTGTTTCTGAATGAACATTTAACTATGACTCAATGGCTAGCGCTGTTCTGTATTATTTTCGCCTCTATCGGTTCTACATCAACGATAAAAGGAAAACCTAAAATCACCTCAGTCGATTAATCATTTCATTTAATCGAGATAATAAAGAAAACCGGAGTAATAAAATCATTCTCCGGTTTTTTATAAATAAAAAAGTTATCATTCATGATTAAATGCCTTACATAGATTCACCTAATAAATTATTATATTTTTCAATATTATCCTAAAAATTTCATGATAAATATTTTCCTATAAAAATGAACTATTGATTTAATAGGAATAAGCTATATGATTTAAAATTGGTATCGAGTTACATTCATCTCATCAATAAAAATCTTATTATTAACACCTTCAACACCAAGGGAAAATTATTATGGAAACAGCTAAATTAGTCAAATCAGGGACATCCACGCTACTTTATACTCGTAATGATATCGATGATGATATTAAACAGGAAACAACTGAAATTCTAAATCACATGGTGATCCAATTTATTGATCTTTCGCTACTTACTAAACAAGCACATTGGAACATGCGCGGCAGAAATTTCATTTCCGTCCATGAAATGCTGGATACCTTTCGCGCCACAATTACTGAACATACAGATACTTTCGCCGAAAGAGTCGTACAACTTGGTGGAATAGCTCTCGGCACCGTACAAGAAGTTAATAGGAACACAATGCTGAAAAGCTATCCAACAAATATCCATGACGTGCAGGATCATCTAAAAGCATTAGCCGACCGTTATGCTGTTGTCGCTAATGATATTCGTAAAGCGATGGATGAAGTTGAGGATGAAAACACCGCAGATATGTTAACCGCCGCCTCCCGTGATCTCGACAAATTCTTATGGTTTATTGAAGCAAGCGTTGAGCAGTAAAATATAAAGAGCCGTCATATTAAGAGCTCTAAAACTTGCAGGCTCCTGTTAACAACGGGGGCCTGTTTATATTAGCCTTTCATCACCCAATATCCGATACGGCAAAACATCATAAAATGCCCTCCACATGGACGAATTTATACCTAATAGATTTCGAGTTGCAGCGCGGCGGCAAGTGAACGAATCCCCAGGAGCATAGATAACGATGTGACTGGGGTGAGTGAAAGCAGCCAACAAAGAGGCAACTTGAAAGATAACGGGTATAACCATATTCTTTAAAAATCAGCACAAATTGTCTATAATCCACACTTATTTTCAGAAATAACTTGAGGAAATAATAAAATGGATAACGACGTAAAAGACAGTAATGGCACCTTACTTAATGATGGCGATTCTGTACAGGTCATCAAGGATTTAAAAGTAAAAGGCACATCAGCAACGTTAAAGCGCGGCACTTTGATTAAAAATATCCGTCTTACTCATCGTGAAGATGAAGTCGAATGTAACACAGATAAAATCAGAGGATTAGTATTGAAAACCTGTTTTCTGAAAAAAGTAGGATAAATCGCCTTTTTTATTAATTATACCCAATGGATTTCAAGATGCATCGCGACGGCAAGGGAGCGAATCCCCGGGAGCATAGATAACTATGTGACCGGGGTGAGTGAGTGCAGCCAACAAAGAGGCAACTTGAAAGATGACGGGTATATATTTACCAAATTAGCCGCCCCTATAAAGAGGGTGGCATTTTTTGCTAAGAGTGAAAATAAATCCCGATTTTGGGTAGATTTATTTCTATACTTATAACTATCGTTTAAATCAAAAAAAGAATTGCAGCCACATCAACAGAGATGTCTGGCTATTCTTATGGTACTTATTATGGGGATATCATTAATACTCCCCAGCTATATTGACAGCATTGTAGCTTTAAGGCTACAGTACGCCAAATGAATACGATTAAACATTACCTCACTCCCGATAAACGGGATCTGTACATGGAATTCTTGAAAGGGATTCGTGATCCGATAGCGAAATCAAAAATTTCGTCGCGGGTTAACCGGATGGCTACAGGAAATTTTGGTGATCATAAACCATGCAGAGCAGGCGTCTGGGAGCTTCGTATAGATCAAGGGCCAGGCTACAGGGTTTATTACAGCCAGGTTGGTAATGAGATTATTTTGCTTTTACTGGGGGGTGATAAACGCACCCAAAATGCTGATATAGCACAGGCTATTGAATGCCTAGAAGATTACTTAAAGAGGTGATTATGGCTAAAGCATGTTTACATGATGATGCTATGGTGCAACTTCTCCGCGAAGATCCTGAATTTGCGCGGCATTACCTGCATCAGGCTTTTGTTGATATGGATGAAGAAGGCGGGCAGGAAGCGTTCCTAATGGCATTACGCCACGTAGTAGAGGCGCGTGGAGGAATGGCGCAAATTGCTGACAAAGCAGGCGTTTCTCGTGAGACGCTGTATCGCACACTGTCGCCGAAAGGCAATCCAACACTCAAAACTCTGCGTAGCGTAGTTGCAGCAACAGGATTCCAATTTTCGCATCTTGCTGCAACGACTTAATCCTTGATTGATAGGAATTATAAATCCTAGATGGTACCGAGGTTATTCGTATTATCAGTGCACGAAAAACAGAGCGGATGAGAGGAAACATTATGAGCATAGTTATCGCCTTGCTTCCGCTAAGTGTGAGTTTCAGTTATCTTTTTTATATTGCCAATTTCCGCCTCTGAAATAACCTCCGGCTGTTCAATAGGAAAAACGGGCAGCGCCTGCAATAATCTTGGGCCATACCTTTTGCTCAATAAGCGCCTGTCATAAATCACCACATCACCATAACATTCATGACTACGGATAAGTCTTCCTACTTGCTGAATAAGGCTAAAAGAAGCACTGGGTAAACTCTGCACTTCAAACGGATAACGCTTAAGTGATTTCAACCACTCGCTTTCAGTAATAATGACTGGATTATTCACTGGCGGAAATGAGATTTTTTGAATGTGAACTTGGGACAGATAATCCCCCTTTAAATCCAACCCTTCCGCAAAAGATTGCAATCCAACCAATACGCTACACTGCCCTTCATTAATACGCTGACAATGAGTTTCCACTAACCGATAACGTGGCTGATCCCCCTGCACCAGTAACATCAGACGTAAATCTGTCACATAAGAGAGAAAAATATCCATCGCCCTCTGGCTACTGAACAAAATCAACATACCTTTATGTTGCTGCCTCAGCAATTGAGCCCTGAAATAACACGCCATCTCTTGCAAATGAGCGGCTTCATTATGCAGTGTCGGCTCCAACGACATTTTGGGAATAACCAATTTGCCCTGCCGCATATGATCAAAAGGCGATGACAATGTGACAAAACGGTCGCCTGCTTTTTCAGTTAACCCAGTCAATTCCTGAATACGGGAAAAACTATTCAAGGAACGCAGTGTTGCCGATGTCACAACCACATGAGGAATATTACGCCAAAGCAATTGGTCAAGCTGTTCACTGACTCTGATGCCGGAGCAATGGAAGTAGAGGTGCGATTGATTTTTCTCATAACGGCGCTTAAACCATTTTGATACTGGCGCCCCAGATGACTGTTCCAGCGCTGCTAAACGCCACAACTTAGCCATATTTTCAAAATATCCCAGTGTGCGACTGGTCTGCAAAATAGACCGATGCAATCTGACAATATCCTGTTTAGCCGTTCGCTCAGTTAAATCATTCAGTATCGCTTCTGCCAACCCCCGTAAACCGTCGGTCAGTTTAAATAGCTGCTGGCAGCAAAGTAGCAAGTTATCCGGTAACTTACCCATCTCAAACAGATACTCATCTACTTCATTTTTTTCAGGCAAAAATGCCTGAGTAATAATAGCGAGTTCTTTAAAGCACTCCCGTAGTTTTTCACTGTGTTCATTCAGGCGACTGGCATTAGCTAAGCGTGGTGGCTTTGCCGGATGGAATTGCACCAAATATTGCTCAACATGACGAACAAAGGTATCTAACTGACCATTCAGTTGAAACAGGGTGATTTCCCCCTCAACTTCCAGAGAGTCCCTGGCAACATCCGGTATATGGTGTCCCTCGTCGAGTACCAATAGCAAATTTTTAGCATCAGGGAGTACCGATTCACTCTCTAATGCCGCCATCACTAACGCATGGTTAGCAACCACCACATCTACATTTTCGATCTCACGGCGAGCAATAAAAAATGGGCAACGGTGATAATACTGACAGTTACGCCCCAGACAATTTGCTTTATCCGTACTCACTTTCACCCACAAAGCATCGGACAAAGCCAGTTTATGGTGATCACGCACCCCATCCCAGGCAAAGGTTGTGTAATCACTACGCAACCGACGACACAATTCCCTTTCTTCGCTATTGGCAAGCTCTGTTTTGTCCTCAACCAAAAACATCAGATCGATCTGCTCACTATCAGTTGCACAGATAGCTTCAAGATTGCGTGGGCATACATAACGACCACGACCAAAAGCACCGGTAAATTTCAGATCGGGAATAATTTTGCGCAACAGTGGCAGGTCTTTACTATAAATCTGATCTTGTAAAGCGACATTCGCCGTACTTACAACCAATGGCTTACTTTCCGCTCTACTGATAGCAATGCCAGGCAACAGGTAAGAAAGGGTTTTACCGATGCCGGTTGGCGCCTCAATAACCAAATGGCGCCCTTCCTGATCCGCAAGCGTTTTTGCAACTTCGGCAATCATCTGTCGCTGAGGAGCACGAGAAATAAAACCATTAATATGTTGAGGTAATGCTTTATACCACTGACTTATCTGATTTTTTATTGAATTAGAAAGTGCCATTGAATTCTCTGCCATACAACCGGGGCGCTATTGTCCCACAGAGCAGAAATGAAATCAGCTTCATGTCGAGGCGACAATTGGTCAACTACGTTTGTTATACCTAACAGATTTCGAGTTGCAGCGCGGCGGCAAGTGAACGAATCCCCAAGAGCATAGATAACGATGTGACTGGGGTGAGTGAAAGCAGCCAACAAAGCAGCAACTTGAAAGATGAAGGGTATAAATTGGTGAACACCTTGCCAGCTATCCAGAACGCTATATACTTCCTATTTTCTACAACACCTGAGAACAATAATGAAAAAGTTCCCTATCATTTTCATCGCTATCTTTGCATTTGGTTCAATTGGCGGCGTATTCTTGGCAGGTCTTAATATGTATACCCGCTCAACTACACCGATAGAATCACCAACTAGCCAACAGCAAGAAGCCAACACAGCACCGATACAACAACAATAACGGGCCGTGACACTCATTTTATCTTTGTATCCAATTCATCTTCGTGTCTAGTGAGGAACCTCATGAATAACGCATACTTTGTCACTCCACAATGGTTAAAAGATCATCTTAATGATGAGAATATCGTCATCCTTGATGCGACTGCCCCACCACCACCTCAACAAATTGATTGCCATAAACTTTGGCTGGATACCCACA
This sequence comes from Photorhabdus aballayi, assembly GCF_026153155.1. Lineage (NCBI taxonomy): Bacteria > Pseudomonadati > Pseudomonadota > Gammaproteobacteria > Enterobacterales > Morganellaceae > Photorhabdus > Photorhabdus aballayi. Next base: position 8,373 of record NZ_JAPFCD010000045.1, read on the forward strand.
TCCCCGGCGCCCAATTTTTTGATTTAGACAAAGTTGCCAATCATCAAAGTGGATTGCCTCATATGCTGCCCGATCCGCAAACTTTCAGCCAGGCTGTTGGCGCAATGGGCATCAGTGAAAATCATTTAGTCGTGATTTATGACCAAGGAAATATGTTCTCTGCCCCCCGCGCATGGTGGACATTTAAGATATTCGGCAGCCATAACGTCCGTATTCTTGATGGCGGTTTACAAGGCTGGCAACAGGCAGGATTACCAACAGAATCAGGTGAAGTGCAACGCAATCCTCAAATCTTTAGTACCGATTTCGATGCCGATAAAGTGAAATCCCTAGAACACATTTTGGCTTCACTAAATGATCCACAAATCCAAATTGTCGATGCCAGAGCAACGGATCGTTTTCAAGCTAAAGCACCAGAACCACGCCCTGGATTAAGAATGGGCCATATTCCCGGTAGTAAAAACGTTCCGTGGAACATGTTAGTAGAAAATGGTCACTTTAAATCGGCAAATGAAATTACAGATATTTTTCATAAACAAGATGTCGATTTAAACAAACCGGTTATCGCCAGTTGTGGATCAGGTATGACCGCTGCCGTTTTGGTACTGGGTTTAGATATCATCGGCAAGCAAGATGTTTATTTATATGACGGCTCATGGGCTGAATGGGGAGCAGATGATGCTCTGCCACTTGAAAAATAATTAAACGCCATAGGGCATATTTACTTTATGCCCTTTAATTATTCAATATATACAAATATACCCGTCATCTTTCAAGTTGTCTCTTTGTTGGCTGCACTCACTCACCCCGGTCACAGAGTTATCTATGCTCCCGGGGATTCGTTCCTTTGCCGTCGCGATGCATCTTGAAATCCATAGGGTATAGATATATCTTTCGATCATCAGATAGCAGCCAATCAAATAACACCCATATCGTTATATTTCACAATCCCATTTATTAATTTAATTATCCATTCATCAATCAATATTATTTTTTATCAATCATAGTTACATAAAATAATGAAATAAATATATTTGTAAATTTAAATATTATTATTATTAACTTAAAATTCGATTCTGTTTTTTATTTAAAAATAAGATTAAGCTACTATTCCAATAGGAGCTAATATTGCAAGCCATTCTTATCAATAAATCGTGAGCATGAAGTAACAGTGAAGAGATAAACACCACGATGGGTTTAGAATCTTTACGACAAAGCAAGAAAAATAAAACATTCTAATGCACTAAGTACTGAAAAGTTGAATATTAATGTTTTACCAAAGCACAATATCAACATTTATATCATAAAAATGGAGAGTAAAAATGACCATTTCTCTTAAAGATCAAAGAATAAATCTCGCGCTCAGCTTTATCAGTGGTGCAGGAAGTATAATAAGCGAAAAACCAGAACCAGCTATGGTTGCGGAAAACATTCAAGCATCATTGGAAAAGAGCAAAGTCACTGCCAATAGATTCTCTATTATTTGGGGACCCGCTGTTTTTCGTGTTGATAATGGAAAAAACAGCAAAGATAATAAGGACGACCACGTTTTATTCATTGTGAAAAATCGCAAAATTCCCCACGATTATCGCATCGTTATCCGTGGATCATGGTCTGATGTTAACTGGCAGGTTGAAAACTTTGCTGTACACGAAACTGTAAATTGGTCACTTTGGGATCAAAACATTCCTGAAGAGTTTAAAGACGCTAAGATCTCTTATGGAACCCACATAGCATTAAACTATATTGTTAATCAAGTAAAAAGTAACAATATTCCTGGTCATGGAGAATCACTCATTGAAGCAATTGATAAAATTGCTTCGGAAAAAGGCATACATAATATTACCGTCACCGGACACAGTTTGGGTGGTATTCTCGCTTCTACCCTTGGATTATATTTAAAACGCTTATACCTTAATAAGGGTAACAACAATATTCGTATTCATGTTTGCTCTTTTGCCAGCCCAAATACCGGTAATGACATTTTTGCCTCTTACATTAAATCTGTTTTTAACCACTCGTCAGCAACTAGCTATAAGAGCCATTTCTTAAGGGTTCATAATCAAAAAGATGTCATTTCCCTCATCTGGAACCTGGATGGATTAGCAAAGATTCCGACTATCTATGAGCCATTAATTAAATTAGATGAGAAATTAATTAACAGATTTAAAAAGATTGTTCTGCTTGTGAAAGATAAGGGTTATACCAAACTTACGCCAGATTTATCTTTTACAGCACCTATTTTAAAATTAGATCTCAATAAGCAAGTTGTTTTTCAACATATTAAAGCCTATGCCAATCAATATGGCATGAATTTAGTGGAAGTTAATGACGGTACTCAACCACCTATTGATGATCTTGTGGTTATTAATAGTAATCTATCTCAAGATATTGTCGCTTATTTCTTACAGATACCTCTGCCTGAATGACAATATTAATGTCGTATAAATTGATTATGCTTTCTCTATATTTTATCTAAATTTAATGGAGCCTTATTACAAAGGCTCCATTAAACGACAATTATTTAAATATAATAATTAAGTCACTTTTTTCATATATCACTAGAATATCACCGATTTATAATCATTCCCAACAAAATTATTCACAGAGATAATTTCAAAGCTATTTACCTATTGCTACAATTAAATAATAGACATAATCCCAAAAAATATAAATAATATTTACATGTGATTATTTAATATATAATTCTGATCGTTTACTTTTAATTTCAAAATAAATAATTTATATTTTTGTTAAATAAAATAATATCAAAAAACCTATGTACTTATTTGACATATTTGAAAGTTATTATTAACTTTAAGTTAAATTCTGTTTTTGTCAAAATGGAAGAGCAGCAGAATTAAATCTTGATATTTAAACCAATACTTCGCATTAACACTGATAACATGAAAAAATAGGGAGTAAAAATGACTATTTCTCGTGAAGATCAAAAAATAAATCTCGCGCTCAGCCTCGTTATTAACTCTGGAGGTATAAGAACTATCAAACCAGAACCGGGCATCGTTTCGGAAAATATCCAAAGATCGTTAGACAGCAGTAAAGCAACAGCCAATAAATTCACTATCATCTGGGGCCCCGCAGTGTTTCGCGTTGGTGACATTAATGCGAAAAAAAGCGTTATAGATAAAAAAGATGATCATGTTCTATTCATTGCGCAAAATCGCCATGACCCAAATGACTATCGTGTGGTCATTAGGGGATCATGGTCCGATATTAACTGGCTCAATGAAGATATTATTGTCTGTAACACGCAAGATTGGGCACGATGGGATTCACGATCACCTGAAAATGCCAAGATAGCCTATGGAACTGATATGGCATTGGGCTACATTATTAATCAAATAAAAAGCAATAACCCTCCCGGTTATGGAGAATCGCTCACTGATGCCATTGATAAAATTGCCCTGAAAGAAGGGATACAAAACATTACTATTACAGGACATAGTTTGGGAGGCATACTCTCTTCTACCATTGGTTTATATTTAAAGAGACGGTACTTTGATAAAGGAAATAATAATATTCGGATTAATGTTTGTGCTTTTGCAGGCCCAACGGCTGGTAACGATATTTTCGCATCCTATTCTGAATCTATTTTCAATGACATATCAGTAGTCGGTTATAAAAGTCATTTTCTGAGAATTCATAATAGCATAGATGTCGTTCCTCTGGCTTGGAACACAAAAGATTTGGAAAAAATTAAAGCTATCTATCCAGTGTTAACTGTAACAATTAATGCTCTTATCCTCTCTGTCCTTGATAAGAATTACACGCAAATTTTCCCAGATTTCCCTATTCATTCACAGATTCCAATATCACCAATAATGTTATTTGACGATTTACTGATTAATATTGTCAATCAACATATTCATGCCTATACCAAAGAGTATGGCATGAGTTTTATCACCGTTGATGATAATTCAACTATACCAACTGATTACGATATTGTTGTAGTCAATGATAGCCTATTCGGAAGTATCATTGATCTCTTCAAATTTCTAACCAAAGGTAAAATCAGTATTACATAATTTTATATTATTATGTATATTTCTCGCAGAGTATAAATGGAGCCTTTATTAAAGGTTCCATTCATTACAATAAACTACTTCCCATAATCAGAATGATATCCACAGTCACTTATACCCGTCATCTTTCAAGTTGCCTCTTTGTTGGCTGCACTCGCTCACCCCGGTCACATAGTTATCTATGCTTCCGGGGATTCGCTCCCTTGTCGTCGCGATGCATCTTAAAATACATAGGGTATATATAGCCTTTCAAAGATGTAATGATATTTCCATGTAATTATTTGGAACATCATTTTTATCACCTAGTTTTAATTTCGTAATAAATAATTTACATGTTGCCAAACAAAATAATATTAAAAAATTCTTTGCACACATTTGACAGATTTAAAATTCATTATTAAATTTAAAATTAACTATGTTTTTTATTTAGCCGGAAAATTTTAAAAATCAAACCTTAATTTTTCATCCCAAATATCAGATCAATATTTATCATATGAAAAAATTGGAGGGAGTAAAAATGACTATATCTCTTGAAGAGCAAAAATTAAATCTCGCGTTAAGCCTTATTATTAATTCTGGAGAAATTTCTGACAAACCAGACAAAATAAACACCATCAAGTGTGATATTAATAAATCACTTAAAAACAGTAAGACAACGGCAGATAAATTTTCTATCGTTTGGGGACCGGAAGTGTTCCGTATTGATGAAAAGCATCACGATAAAAAATATGATCACGTTGTAATGATTGTGCAAAATACCGACAATTCAAGTGATTATCGCCTTGTCATTCGGGGAACCTGGTCCAGAATTAACGAGCTTGATGAAGATCTTCTTGTAGCGACAACTGTAGACTGGTCAAATTGGGACACAAATATCCCTAAAGAATTTAAAGACGCTAAGATCTCCTATGGAACAGACTTAGCATTAAAGTCTCTTATTAATGGCAAGCCTCTTAATAAGGATAGTGTATCACTAATTGATGAAATTGATAGAATTACCACAGAAGAAGGGAAAGATAAGATACTGAATATTACCGTCACAGGGCACAGTTTGGGCGGCTTATTGGCTTCTACTATTGGTTTATATTTGAAGAGACGATATCTTGATAAAGGAAACGATAATATTCGTATTCAAATATGTACCTTTGCAGCTCCAACTGCCGGTAATAATATTTTCGCATCCTATTCTGAGTCTGTCTTTAGCGGAACATTAATGCATAGTTATTACGAAAGCAACTTTCTGAGAATTCATAATAATCATGATATCGTTCCCTTAGCATGGGCTATAAAAGATTTAAAGAAAATTAAAGCTATCTATCCACATCTGGCAATCAAAATACTTGTCGATGCTGTTATTCTCTCTGTCCTCGATAAAAATTATACCCAGCTCTTTCCAGATTACTATTTTACTACAAAGATTCCAGACTCTATTCACGGCTTATTTGATAAGATAGGTTATCAACACATTGATGCATATCCCAGAGGGTATGGCATGAGTTTCACTCGAATTGATAATAGTCCAGAGATACCGACTTGTTACGATATAGTTGTGGTTAATGATAGCCTATCCGAAAGTATTATTAATCTCTTCAAGTTTCTGACTAAGGATAAAATCGACATTACATAATTTTATTTTATTATGTATATATTTGATTTAAATGGAACCTTTATTAAAGGTTCCATTCATTGCAATAAGTTATACCCGTCATCTTTCAAGTTGCCTCTTTGTTGGCTGCGCTCACTCACCCCGGTCACATAGTTCGCTATGCTCCCGGGGATTCGCTCCCTTGCCGTCGCGATGCATCTTGAAATCCATTGGGTATATACCCGTTATCTTTCAAGTTGCCTCTTTGTTAGCTGCACTCACTCACCCCGGTCACATAGTTATCTATGCGCCCGGGGATTCGCTCCTTTGCCGTCGCGATGCATCTTGAAATCCATTGGGTATAATTGAATAGAGTAAATAAATTATTTTTCTTACCTATAACTAATTACAGTAATTCACTATCACTTACTTTTTAGATATCAATATAAACTATTATCCATAGATAATAATATATCTATGCCCTTCACGTTACATTCCCAATGGCTAATATAATCTTACAAAACCATAGCATAATTTTTATCGGTTATTTTAAAGTTCACAATAGATAATTTATTTTGTTAAATAAAATAACTTTAAAAAATTATATACTCTCTTTTAACAGATTTAAAGATGATTATTAACTTTGACTCTGTTATTTAAATAAAAACCCAAAGTATTGATCATTGGTGTTTAAGCTAATACATCAGATCAGCATTCACTATATTAAAAATTGGAAACAAAAATGACAATTTCTCTTGAAGATCAAAAAATAAATCTTGCGTTAGGCCTGATTATTAACTCGGGGAGTATAATAACAAATCAACCAGAACCCGCTATCGTTTCAGAAAATATTCAAAAATCATTAGCAAGTAGTAAAGCAACAGCAAATAGATTCTCTATCGTTTGGGGACCTGCTGTTTTTCGTGTCGGTAGTGTTGATGTTAATAAGAAAAAGAGCGTTTCAGATAAAAAAGATGATCACGTTTTATTCATTGTGAAAGATCTCAATAATCCAAACGATTATCGAATTGTTATTCGCGGATCATGGTCTGCTGTTAACTGGTTTGATGAGAATTTCAATGTAGGCACAACTGAAAACTGGTCAATTTGGGATTCAAAAGCCCCCAAAGATGCTAAAATTTCAAAAGGAACCCATATAACTTTAGACTATATTGTCAACCAAATAAAGAGCAATAACCCTGCTGGTTATGGTGAATCATTGATTGAAGCAGTTGATAAAATTGCTCTGGAAGAAGGTATACATAATATTACCCTTACAGGGCACAGTTTAGGCGGTGTGATGGCCTCTACGCTTGGTCTGTATTTAAAGAGACGTTATATTGATAAAGGAAACAATAATATTCGTATTCATGTTTCCTCCTTTGCTGCCCCAACTGCCGGTAACGATGTTTTTGCATCCTATAGTGAATCTGTTTTTAATGGGACATTACTGTCTAGCTATAAAAGTAATTTTCTCCGCATCCACAATCGTAAAGATATCGTTACCCTAGCCTGGAGTGTAAAAGGATTAGAAGAAATTAAGGTTCTCTATCCAATATCAACTTTAATCGTTAACGGTTTTATCTCAGTCGTGAAGGATAAGAATTACACTCAACTTACGCCAGATTTACCTTTTACTGCACCTGACTTAAAACCTTCTCAAGGTTTAATTGAAAAACTCGTATCTCAACACATTGATGCTTATGCCAAAGAGTATGGCATGAGTTTTATTGTAGTTAATGATCGTACTAATCCACCGACTAATTACGACATTGTTGTGATTAACGATGGTCAATCTCGCAATATCAGAAATGTCCTCTCATCTATCATTCAAGACGAAGATAATACCTGTTAATTTTATCACATTGAATCTTTTTATAACTTAACCAAAATGGAACCTTGATTAAAGGTTCCATTCTTTTCCCAATATGCCAAAATCATTCATAGTCACCATCATCACATCAATTAAAATTTCTTTGACAAAAATATCACGCAATGATAATGAATCCATCATCATCTGACTTTTTATAAACCAAAACATGACAAAAAGAAGCCAAAATGAAACCCAAAAAGCTAGAAACCAGAAGATTAATATTACATCCTTTAGAAAGTAAGGATTATATACAAATTCAAAAGATCTTTCCTCAGTGGGAAATTGTTCGTTATCTGACAGCAAGCACCCCGTGGCCCTACCCAGATGATGGCGCCTTGGAATATATAAATAAGATCGCGCTACCATCAATGGCAGAAGGAAATGCATGGTTTTGGACTATAAGAAAGAAGGATGATCCATCAATAATAATAGGAATGATATCTCTATATGATCAAGAAAATAATAATAGAGGTTTCTGGCTAGACCCACAATGGCATGGAAACGGGTTTATGACCGAAGCAGTCCAAGTAGTCACTGATTTTTGGTTTAATACCTTAAATCGCAAAGTACTCAGAGCGCCAAAATCCAGTGACAATATCGCTTCAAGGAAAATATCAATTAAAAGTGGTATGCGATTAATAAAGCTAGAGAATAAAGACTTTGTTAGCGGAAGAATGCTCTCGGAAACGTGGGAAATAACCCACGATGAGTGGAATAAAAATAATCCTCAAAAAGAGTAACTACCTTGCATATTTATGGGCATGCTTTTGTTTAAGCACTGCCCAAGTTCGCTCTTTATGGCAAATAAAATAGCCCTATTGGGATAGGTAGTTAATCACCCGTCACACCAGAGATAACATGTGCTATCTCAACAGACGTTTTTAACTTTCTTATCTTTTCAAACAGAGTTGTTGCTTCTTCATATTCTTTACGCAAATAACCAAGCCACTGTTTAATCCGAGCAACATGATATTGCCCGGTATCACCCTGCTTTTCCAACCGAATATATTTTTGCAATAGTTGAACAATGTCCTGCCAGCACATTTTTGGTTCGTTATATTTCACCACTCGGCTCAAATTAGGAACATGAAGCGCCCCCCGCCCAATCATGATTGCCTCACAACCTGTCACACTCAGGCAATCCTGCGCGCTTTGCCAATCCCAAATCTCACCATTGGCGATAACCGGAATAGAAAGACGCTGGCGAATTTCACCAATCGCTTGCCAGTTAATACGCTCCGCTTTGTAGCCATCCTCTTTGGTTCGCCCATGAACCGTAATTTCGGTCGCGCCTGCCTGTTGTACCGCATCGGCAATTTCGAATTGCCGATCGCCACTATCCCAACCCAAGCGAACCTTAACCGTCACGGGCAAATGAGCAGGCACCGCTTCACGTATCGCTTTTGCCCCCTGATAAATCAGTTCAGGATCTTTCAGCAACGTTGCCCCGCCACCGCTACCATTAACCGTTTTTGACGGGCAACCGCAATTTAAATCAATGCCATAAGATCCCAATTCAATTGCTCGTGCCGCGTTTTCTGCCAGCCACTGCGGATATTGACCCAAAAGCTGAACCCGTACCAATGTGCCGGACGATGTCCGGCTTTGGTTACGTAATTCAGGACAAATCCGATAAAAAGACTTTACCGGCAATAGGCTATCGACAACCCGTAAAAATTCCGTAATGCACAGATCATACTCATTAATCTCACTCAGCAGTTCCCTGACCAAGGAATCCAGCACACCTTCCATCGGAGCCAGTAAAACCCGCATTCATTAACCTCTAGCGTTAGGCGATTTATGGGATGCATCATGATTGCGATTACGCTGACGTGAAGGTGCGCCAGAACGGCGATGGCTATTTTTCTGCCGATTATCGCCACGTGCCTGACGGCCATTTTGGATAGGTTCAGCCTTAATGGTTGGATCTGGCTCATAACCGGGAATTGCCATACGAGGAATCTCCCGTTTTAGCAAACGCTCAATATCTTTCAACAATTTGTGCTCATCAACACAGACCAAAGAAAGTGCTTGCCCTGTCGCATCTGCCCGACCAGTACGACCGATACGGTGGACATAATCTTCGGCGACATTAGGCAATTCAAAATTCACCACATAAGGCAGTTGATCAATATCCAAACCACGGGCAGCAATATCTGTCGCTACCAGTACTCTGATCCGGCCATCTTTAAAATCAGCCAGCGCACGGGTTCTCGCCCCCTGACTTTTATTACCATGAATGGCAGAAGCTGTTACACCATCTTTATTTAACTGTTCAGCCAAACGGTTGGCGCCATGTTTAGTTCGGGTAAACACTAGAACTTGCTGCCAATTACGGCTGCCGATCAAGAAAGAGAGCAGCTCACCTTTACGCTTTTTATCGACAAAGTGAACAAACTGTTCAATCTGTTCAGAAGCAGAGTTACGACGCGCAACCTCAACACTAATAGGATCATGCAATAATTTATTGGCTAAGTTTTTGATATCGTCAGAGAAAGTGGCAGAAAACAGTAAATTTTGCCGTTTCGGTGGTAATTTATTCAGCACCCGGCGAATATCATGAATAAACCCCATATCCAGCATACGGTCAGCTTCATCTAATACCAGAATTTCTACCCGCGATAAATCAACGGCATTTTGATGCTCAAGATCCAGTAAACGACCCGGTGTTGCGACCAAAATATCCACACCACCCCGCAATTTCATCATCTGAGGGTTAATGCTAACACCCCCAAAAACAACCAGAGAGCGCAATCTGAGGTATTTACTGTAATCACGTACATTTTCACCCACTTGAGCCGCCAATTCACGGGTCGGCGTCAGGATTAATGCTCTAACTGGCCGACGCCCTTTCACCTGAATAGGAGAATCATTTAACCGTTGCAACATGGGTAAGGTAAAACCCGCGGTTTTACCTGTGCCTGTTTGAGCACTCGCTAATAAATCTTTACCCGCTAATACGACAGGAATTGCCTGCTGTTGGATTGGCGTTGGCACTGAATAACCTTGTTCTTCAATGGCACGCAAAATATCAGCACTTAAGCCAAGTGATTCAAAACTCATAAATAAGAAATGCTCCAGACTTCACCATTCCTGAACGCTATTCAGGGGCAGTTTTATGGGAAGAAAATCAGACGTGGTAAAGACCACAAAGGAAAAAACACAAACTGCAATGCTCCATATCTGAATTATTATATCAGATATACTTTCTGAGGGTGCAACTAAAACTACAGCTATTTACCCGGTAATTTTCATGATCCATAACATTTTCATGCAATTTACATTGATTTACTATAAGTATAGAGTTAACCAATGATTGATATTTTGTTTAAGTCTTTTGATTATTTGCAACAGGATTCATGTCCATGTCAGTCAACAACACCCAAACCGCCAGAGGCGAACAAGCTAAACAACAGTTACTCGAAGCAGCCCTTGAAATTTTCGGTAAATCAGGACTAACCGGCGCAACGACTAGGGAAATCGCATTGCGCGCTCAACAGAACATTGCAGCCATAGCCTACTATTTTGGCTCTAAAGAGGGACTTTATCAGGCAGTCGCCCAGTATATTACTGAGACAATCAAGAAGGAGTTCACTCATCTTTTTAAAGAGATTGATGGCTTTTTTTCATCATCAACGACAGGCTCACCGGAAAATATATTGAGATTAATTCATGAAGGATTTCTTGGCGTTAATCGTCTGATGATTGAAAAAGAGAGTATTAATATCAGCCGGATTATGGCCCGAGAACAACTTGCACCAACAGATGCCTATACTCTGATCCATGAACAAGCACTAGTGCCTCTTCATAGCAGGTTAAATAAACTGATTGCCCACTATATCGGCGCCAATGAACATCAACTTTCTACCATGCTCCATACCCATGCATTAATGGGAGAAGTTCTCACTTTCCGCATGGCAAGGGAAACTTTATTACGCCAAACCGGCTGGAATAATATTGGGCCCGAAGAATATAAATTGATTGATCAGATCCTTATCCAGCATATTGATTTATTACTGAATGGACTGAAAAAACATAATTCGAATAAGTAAAATAACAGGGAATATCATGTACAACAAAAAGTTCACACTGGCAATATTAGTGGTCGCGGTTGTTCTTGGCGCTATTTTAGGGAGTTACTATTATCAAGGTAAAAATGATAAAACTCTGACTCTCTATGGCAATGTAGATATACGTACTGTTAATCTTAGTTTCCGAGTCGGTGGTAAACTCGCCAATCTGCAAGTTGATGAAGGCGATACCATTAAGGCTAATCAAGTGATCGGCCAACTGGACAATGGGCCATTTATCAACGCTTTCAATAAAGCGAAAGCCACTCGTGATAGCGCTAAAGCACGTTTGGCTATGATGGAAGAGGGTTATCGCACCGAAGAAATTGCCCAAGTACGTTCGGAAGTTGCACAACGTGAAGCTGCCTGGCATTTCGCTGATAGTTTCCTCAAACGCCAGCAAGGCTTGTGGCAAAGCAAAGTTATTTCAGCCAACGAATTAGATGATGCTAGAACGAATCGTAATCAGGCATTAGCGGCTTTACAAGCAGCAAAAGATAAACTGAACCAGTTCGAAACTGGTTATCGTAAAGAAGAAATTGCAGAAGCCAAAGGCCAGCTTGCTCAAGCCGAAGCGGCGGTTGCGCAGGCTGAATTGGATTTACAAGATACTCAACTGACTTCTCCCTCACCGGGTACTATCCTAACCCGCGCCATTGAACCAGGCACTATGCTGGCAGCAGGCAATACGGTGTTTACGCTTTCTCTAACTGACCCGGTTTGGGTTCGAGCTTATATCAGTGAAAGCTATCTTGGGCAGGCAACCCCCGGACGTGAAATTTTACTCTATACTGACAGCCGCAAAGATAAACCTTATCACGGCAAAATTGGCTTTGTTTCACCCACCGCCGAATTTACGCCAAAAAATGTAGAGACCCCCGATCTACGTACCGATCTAGTCTATCGGTTACGTATTATTGTCACCGATCCGGATGATGCCCTGCGTCAAGGTATGCCTGTCACCCTGCATTTTTCTGATTCAGACAAATAAGGGGCTGTCATGAGCAGCGCTGCATATACGATAAAGTTGGAAAAAGTCGAGAAAACTTTTCCTAACTTGAGTCATCCTGCGGTATCCAGCTTAACCGCTGAAATCTACGGCGGCTCTGTTACCGGCCTTGTAGGGCCGGATGGAGCAGGGAAAACGACGCTGATACGCATGTTAGCTGGCTTACTAAAACCAGATAGTGGTTCTATTGAAATAATGGGGCTTGATCCGATAAAAAATGGCGTACAAGTGCGTTTTGAACTGGGCTATATGCCGCAGAAATTTGGCCTGTACGAAGATCTCACCGTATTAGAAAACCTGAATCTGTATGCGGATCTGCGTGGCGTACTGGGTGATGAACGTAAAAAAACCTATGAGCAATTACTCACGTTTACCGATCTGACCCGTTTTACCGGGCGACTGGCAGGCAAACTTTCAGGCGGTATGAAGCAAAAACTGGGGCTTGCCTGTACTCTGCTCGGCAAACCCAAAGTTCTGTTGCTGGATGAGCCAGGAGTCGGAGTTGACCCAATAGCCCGCCGCGAACTCTGGCGCATGGTTCACGAGCTGGCAGACGATGGCATGCTAATTCTCTGGAGCACTTCTTATCTGGATGAAGCTGAGCAGTGTCGTGATGTCCTATTACTTAATCAAGGAAAGTTGCTCTACAACGGACAGCCGCAAAAATTAACCCAAAAGATGTACGGACGTTCTTTTCTACTTGATACCAAACAGAATTCCCGTAGAAAAACACTGCAACACGCCCTTACCTTGCCACAAGTAACAGATGGCGTGATTCAGGGGAAATATGTTCGTCTTATTCTCAAACCTGATGTCTCCCCGCAACAATTGCTTAACCGACTTGAACTACCAGATACTGAAATTATTAGAGCTGTTCCCCGCTTTGAAGATGCTTTTATCGATTTACTCGGTGGCGGCTCTACCCGTCGTTCGGAACTAGCAGAGATCATGCCGCAGATTGCAGCTAATCCCACAGAAACCGTGATTGAAGCACGGGATTTAACTAAAAAATTTGGCGATTTTGCGGCCACTGACCATGTTGATTTTCAGGTGAAACGCGGAGAGATCTTTGGTCTGCTTGGCCCAAACGGCGCCGGTAAATCCACCACATTTAAAATGATGTGCGGGCTTATGGTACCCACTAGCGGTAAGGCATTGGTATTAGGAATGGATCTTAAAACCAGCTCTGGAAAAGCTCGCCAACATTTAGGTTATATGGCGCAGAAATTTTCTCTGTACGGCAACCTGACGGTTGAACAGAACTTGAAATTCTTTTCCGGCATTTATGGCCTGCAAGGACGCAAACAAAAAGAGAAAATTGACGGCATGATCGACGCTTTCAATCTCAAATCTGTTTTACATCAAACCACCGACGAATTGCCTCTGGGATATAAACAGCGCCTTGCCCTCTCCTGTTCACTGATGCATGAGCCCGATATTCTGTTTCTGGACGAGCCAACTTCTGGCGTCGATCCGCAGATACGACGCGAATTCTGGTTACATATCAACGGCATGGTAGATAAAGGCGTCACCGTTATGGTAACCACCCACTTTATGGATGAAGCCGAATATTGTGACCGAATAGGGCTGGTATTCCGCGGTAAATTGATTGCTGCTGGAACGCCTGATGATTTGAAACAATTGGTTGCTACCGATGAAAATCCTGATCCATCAATGGAACAGGCATTTATTGATCTGGTCATTAATTATGATGAGGAGCCACAATGAATAGCCCAAAGCAACATGCTCCACAGCAAGCTGTCCGCTTCTCTTTGTGGCGATTGAAAGCACTTTGCATAAAAGAGACAAAACAGATCTTACGCGATCCCACCAGCGGATTAATTTCTATTGTCATTCCATTGATTCTGCTATTTATCTTTGGCTATGGTATTAATCTCGACTCCAGTACCGTCCGTCTTGGTATTCTGGTAGAACAACAAAGTAAAGATGCTCGTGAGTTGATACAGGCGTTTGCCGGTTCGCCCTATATTGAACCCAAAATCAGTGATAATCGTCAGCAATTAATTAATATGATGCAATCAGGAGAAATACGTGGACTGGTTGTCATTCCTGTTAATTTCGATACGCAACTTGCCCGCTCCGATGGTAAAGCACAAATTCAGGTGATTACTGACGGTAGTGAACCCAATACCGCAAGCTTTGTACAAAATTATGCCAAAGGAGTATGGCAGATTTGGCTACAACAAAGAGGGCAAGATCAAGGAAACACTGCCAATCCATTGATTGATATGCAAGTCCGTTATTGGTTCAATCCGGCAACCATTAGCCAGCATTTCATCATTCCCGGCGCAATCACCATTATCATCACCGTGGTTGGCGCCATCCTGACATCTTTGGTGGTTGCGCGTGAATGGGAACGCGGTACGATGGAAGCCCTGCTTTCTACTCAAGTTACCCGCACCGAATTACTGCTCTCTAAACTCTTACCTTATCAAGTGCTTGGTTCATTCTCTATGCTGCTCTGTATGCTGGTGGCAGTATTCGTGTTAGATGTACCATACCGAGGCTCGCTGTGGATATTGTCTGCCATCACTAGCCTCTATCTGGCTACCGCCCTTGGTATTGGGCTTTTGATCTCTACGGTGACCCGCAACCAATTTAATGCAGCAATGATAGCGTTGAATGTCGCCTTTCTACCTGCAATTATGCTTTCCGGCTTCATCTTCGAAATAAACAGCATGCCCGCCTTTATTCAGGTAGTGACTTATTTCATCCCGGCTCGTTATTTTGTCAGTAGTTTACATACGCTCTTTCTGGCGGGAAATATCAGCACGGTATTGATGATAAATCTATTATTACTGATCGCCTCCGCTATTGTGTTTATTGGCCTGACTGCATGGAAAACCCAGCGGCGTCTGGATTAAGAAGGAATTAATATGTTTTATCGTCTTTACACCCTGATTATTAAAGAATTGCAGTCTCTACTCAGAGATCCGCAAACACGGGCTATCTTGGTTATGCCGGTTATCTTCCAGATGATCTTATTTCCTCTATCAGCAACCCTTGATGTAACTAACGCGACTATTGCTATTTTTGATGAAGACAAAGGTAAAGCTTCTATTGAGCTCACCCAACGGCTGGCAAAATCAAAAGCATTTCCTGACGTGATATTGCTAAACCATTCACAAGAAATTCAGCCGATAATCGATCACCAGAAAGCCTTATTATTGGTACGCTTCCCACAAGATTTCAGTGCTAAGATCGCCAGCCATGACCCAGTTTCCCTCCAGGTATTGCTGGACGGACGCAATTCTAACAGCGCTCAAATTGCAGCGGGCTATATCCAAGAAATTGTCCTTAACTATCAACAGGAACTGATGGGTAATTTACCAAAAGCCAATAATAGCGAGTTGGTAATCCGCAACTGGTATAACCCCAACTTGGATTACAAATGGTTTGTCGTGCCCTCTTTGGTGGCGCTGATTACCACGGTTGGAATATTAACCGTCACCGCGCTATCAATTGCGCGTGAAAGGGAACAGGGAACGCTGGACCAGCTACTGGTTTCACCTATGACTACCTGGCAGATTTTCATTGGCAAAGCGGTTCCTGCGGTGATTGTCGCTACCTTTCAGGCAACTTTGGTGTTAGCTATTGGTATCTTCTGCTATCAAATCCCCTTTTCGGGTTCACTCACGCTGTTTTACTGCGCCATGCTGATATACAGTTTATCGCTGGTAGGATTTGGCCTGCTAATCTCTTCCCTTTGCTACACCCAACAACAAGCGTTTATTGGCGTATTTGTCTTTATCATGCCCGCCATCTTAATCTCCGGTTATATTTCTCCGGTTGAAAATATGCCCGGATGGTTACAAGATATCACCTGGATTAATCCTATCTGGCACTTTAACGACATCACCAAGCAAATTTATCTCAAAGATGCCGATTTCACGGTTATCTGGAGGAGTCTATGGCCGCTTTTAGCCATTACTGCCACAACCGGTAATCTTGCTTATTGGTTATTTCGGCGGAAGATCGCTTAACAAGAATGACCCTGCATTTTAGCTACGCTTAACGATGCAGGGCGTTTATCAGAAGCAAATTAATGACTAGCGGCGATCGCCAAAAATACGCAATAACATCAAGAACATATTGATAAAGTCTAGATACAGCGTCAAGGCGCCAACAATAGAGAATTTACGCAAATTCTCTTTGTCATTCACATCCAGCTCTTCACCCATCTCTTTCAGCTTCTGAGTGTCATAAGCGGTTAAGCCCGCAAAGATAACGACACCAATGTAGGTTACCGCCCACATCAACGCTGCACTCTTTAACCAGAAGTTAACCAGAGAAGCCAAAATGATGCCGATCAGCCCCATAAACAAGAAGCTGCCAAGGCCATTCAGGCTACGTTTGGTGGTATAACCGTAAACACTTAGCGCGCCAAACATTCCCGCCGTCACGACAAAAGTAGTGGCAATGGAACCACCAGTATATATTTTAAAAATACCGGAAAGCGTTAGCCCAGTCAGCGCTGAGTAGAGCATAAACAACCCAGTAGCTAACGAAGCTCCCATGCGGTTAATCATGCCAGAGAGGACGAAAACCAATCCCAATTGAGCAATAACTAATCCATAGAAAACCACCGAGTTTGAGAAAATATATTCAACAACATTCTGATTTTGTGACACATACCAAGCCACAAATGCGGTTAACAACAGACCACAAGTCATCCAACCATAAACCTGGGCCATATAAGTTTGTAGGCCGGTTCCAGCTTGCTGGATTATCGAACCATTAGAGCGTGGATATCGATCCATGAAGCTTACCTTTATATAACGATATTAAAGACCTGGGCTGTTCAGTATCAACAACCCACTCAAGTTTTATACATTATCATAGAATATAAACAAAACAATTAACTATTCAATAATTACTCATATAGAAATCTTTTTACTCAATCCTTTTTCGAAGCGTTTCGCAGAATTTAGTAATACTTTCATGACCAACGTTTCGCAGCTTTCTGATCACTCTCTCGGGATTCAACCCAACGTTCACCATCAGGCAAAAACTCTTTTTTCCAGAAAGGCGCCTGCGTTTTCAAATAATCCATAATAAATTCAGCCGCTTCAAAAGCCATATGACGATGAGCGCCAGTTACACCGACAAACACAATCTGATCACCTGGAGAAAGCGTACCAACCCGATGAATAACACTGATTCTCTGCAACGGCCAGCGACTGCGTGCTTCGGTGACAATACGCTGTAACGTTTTTTCCGTCATTCCCGGATAATGTTCCAATCTCAGCGCTCCGACATCATCTCCCAAATTATGATTGCGAACTTTGCCAGTGAAAGTGACGATAGCACCATCTTCATCACATTGAGCAAGCCATTGATATTCATCCCCTACATCGAAATTTTCCGGCCCAACGAAAATGCGGGTGTTTTCCATTTATTATCCCCCAGTCACTGGCGGGAAGAAGGCCACTTCATCGCCATCCTGTAGAGGGTGCCCGCCATGAACAAGAGATTGGTTTACCGCTGACAACAATTTTCCATCTTCCAACGCCAAAGCCCAACGTTCTCCCTTTGATATTAACGCCTTTCTCAAACCATCAACGGTTGTGTAACGATTATCAAGATCCAGTGAATCAGTACCTACCAGCTCACGTACCTGAGCAAAAAACAGTACCTTAATCATTGCTCCACCTTAAAATAACCTAATTTTCCACC
Organism: Photorhabdus aballayi; assembly: GCF_026153155.1. Taxonomy (NCBI): domain Bacteria; kingdom Pseudomonadati; phylum Pseudomonadota; class Gammaproteobacteria; order Enterobacterales; family Morganellaceae; genus Photorhabdus; species Photorhabdus aballayi. The sequence continues at coordinate 26,650 of NZ_JAPFCD010000045.1, forward strand.
TATCTTCTCCAGCAAACGAACTGGCCCAATGACCATATCTTTCTGTACTGCTTTACACATATCATAAATGGTCAAAGCCGCGACTGACGCCGCTGTCAGTGCCTCCATTTCAACACCAGTTCTTCCGGTCAGGCGGCAACAAGATTCAATTCTCACCCGGTTATATTCTGTCTGCGCTTCCAACTGGATCTCCACTTTAGTTAGCTGTAATGGATGACAAAGCGGGATTAATTCCCATGTGCGCTTTGCTGCCTGAATACCCGCAATCCTCGCGGTTGCAAACACATCACCTTTATGATGGCTACCCTCAATAATCATTGCCAGTGTTTCCGGCTTCATTTCAACAAAAGCTTCTGCCCGAGCCTCGCGTGATGTTTCCGCTTTAGCGGAAACATCAACCATATGCGCTTCACCGGTAGAATTGATGTGAGTTAATTGAGACATTCTCAGCTCCTGAAAAAACAACAATACCTAGCGGTAAATTAACCGCCGATAACAGAAAGATTTGGGGTGATTCCGCTGTCACCTTGATGAAGAAAATGGGTTTCCCGTTTATGGCGCAATCCACCTTGAATACGCAATTTCAGATCATTGAGTTGCTCTTCATTTGCCAGCAAGTCACGCAGTGGTATCCCCTGTTCACCAAACAGGCATAAATGAAGATTACCTATTGAAGAAACACGTAACCGATTACAACTTCGACAAAAATCTTTCTCATAAGGCATAATCAGACCAATTTCTCCCTGATAATCAGGATGGTTAAACACCTGTGCCGGTCCATCACTACGTGAACGTTGAAGTAAGCGCCAACCATCAAGCAACAGACGTTCACGGATAGTTTCCCCCGAAATGTGGTATCGACGAAACATTTCGCCACCGTCACCGGTCTCCATTAATTCAATGAATCTTAATTGAATCGGACGATCCTTTATCCAGTGCAAGAAAGCCGGCAGGCGGATATCATTAACATTTTTCATCAACACCACGTTGACTTTCACTTTATTAAAACCCGCCGCAAACGCGGCATCAATACCGCCCATCACCTGAAAAAATTTGTCCTGTCCGGTAATTGCATGAAACTGGCGAGGATCAAGCGAGTCCATACTGACATTCACCGCAGTTAAACCTGCCTCTTTCCACTGAGCGACATCCCGTTCCATTCGATAACCGTTGGTAGTTACCGCCAGAGTTTTAATCAACTTATTCTCACGTATAACGGAAATAATATCGGTGAAATCACGGCGCATGGTCGGTTCGCCACCCGTCAAACGGATTTTCTCTGTACCCAGATCAGCAAACGCTCGGCCAACAAGACGAATTTCGGATAATGTCAAAAAGGAGTGATGCCCACGGGGTTTATAACCATCCGGCAAGCAATAAGTACACCGAAAATTACATACATCGGTAATGGATAGCCGTAAATAGTAAAATTTACGGGCAAAAGCGTCTATAAGTTGTTCCACAATAACACCTTTCCAAACACGGGAGACGCAGACATTTCTGCCTCACATCCTGGTGACCCAGTGGTCACGGCCAAAACATCATATCACTGTGTAGAAAGTGACTTAGATGCAGAGGCTAGGAGTTAAATTCCAACATCTATTATGAAAAACGACATTCCTAATACAAATTCTAGCGCTTAACAAAGAAAAATGCGAATACCTACTTTCGTTATATAATTGAATATACAATGATTTATCAAATGTTCAGAACAAATCGCAAACAACTTCTTATTGGCGAGCAATTAAAATATTGCGCCCAATCGTAACGCTTATCCGATTAATCGTGTTTTATAATAAATTACGCTAGAATTATTCGGTAAATATATGTTCAGTCAGCAACAGGAATTCTATGCGAAACCGCACATTAGCCGATTTAGATCGGGTAGTTGCCTTAGGCGGAGGTCATGGCCTTGGGCGTGTTATGTCCTCTCTTTCATCACTAGGTTCCCGCCTAACAGGCATTGTCACCACGACAGATAATGGCGGCTCAACCGGCAGAATTCGGCGCTCTGAAGGCGGTATTGCCTGGGGAGATACCCGCAATTGTTTAAATCAGCTTATTACCGAACCCAGTGTTGCGTCGGCAATGTTCGAATACCGTTTCGGCGGCAATGGAGAACTCGCAGGGCATAATCTGGGTAATCTGATGCTTAAGGCGTTGGATCATCTGAGTGTCAGACCCCTTGAGGCGATTAATTTAATCCGCAGTTTGCTGAAAGTTAATGCTCATCTTATTCCAATGTCTGAGCAGCCTGTTGACCTGATGGCGATAGATGATCAAGGCAACACCATTTATGGCGAAGTTAATGTTGATCAGTTGGATTGTATTCCTCAGGAGTTGATGCTTTATCCTCCCGCGACGGCAACAAAAGAAGCATTGGATGCCATCACTCAGGCAGATCTGATTATCATCGGCCCCGGCAGCTTCTTTACCAGTCTGATGCCATTGCTTTTACTTGAAGATCTCACCCAAGCGCTGCGCCGTAGCAACGCCAATATGATTTATATCGGTAATCTTGGCAAAGAATTAAGTGCCGCTGCCGCTAAACTGACACTGAAGGATAAGCTGGAAATAATGGAAAACAAAATTGGCAGCCGGATAATTGATGCGGTCATTGTTGGCCCTTGCACAGATATCAGCGAGCTTAACGACCGGATTATTACTCAACAAATACTCGAAGCACAGGATATTCCCTACCGCCACGACCGTGAATTACTGCATCAGGCGTTAGAGAATACCCTGCAAAACCTTGGTTAATTACGAATTGGCAATAAATTGCTCACGCAATGTCTGAACCTGATCCCGAACACTCGCCGCCTGTTCGAATTCAAGATCCTGCGCATGCTGGTACATTTTCGCTTCCAGCTCGCGGATTTTGCTTTCCAACTCTTTGGCAGACAGTTTGCTGAATGTTTCCGTTGTGGCAACTGCTTTACCTCTGCCCTTCCCTTTGCCACCCGTTGGCTGCCCGATTTGCAGAATATCACCAATCTTCTTATTCAGACCTTTTGGAACAATGCCGTGTTTTTCATTAAATACCTGCTGCTTAGCACGCCGACGTTCCGTTTCACCAATAGCTTTCGCCATTGAGTCAGTTATCTTATCGCCATAAAGGATCGCTTTACCATGCAGATTACGGGCAGCACGCCCAATCGTCTGAATTAATGAACGTTCAGACCGCAGGAAACCTTCTTTATCCGCATCAAGAATGGCTACCAGAGAAACTTCTGGCATATCCAGCCCTTCCCTCAGTAAATTGATGCCTACTAATACATCAAACTCACCTAAACGAAGATCCCGAATAATTTCCACACGTTCGACAGTATCGATATCCGAGTGCAAATAACGAACCCGTTCGCCATGTTCTTCCAAATACTCGGTTAAATCCTCCGCCATGCGCTTAGTCAACGTAGTAACCAACACCCGTTCATTTTTCACCGCCCGGATGCGGATTTCAGACAGTAAATCATCAACCTGTGTTGCGACAGGGCGCACTTCCACTTCCGGATCAAGCAAACCAGTAGGACGCACCACCTGTTCCACCACATCGCCACCGGATTTTTCCAATTCATATTTGCCCGGCGTAGCCGAAATATAAATTGTCTGTGGAGCCAGTGCCTCAAATTCTTCAAACCGAAGTGGACGATTATCCAACGCAGAAGGCATACGGAAACCATATTCCACCAACGTCTCTTTGCGGGAGCGATCCCCTCGGTACATTCCACCGATCTGCGGAATGGTAACGTGCGATTCATCCACTACCAACAAACCATCAGCCGGGAGATAATCAAACAGTGTCGGCGGCGGCTCCCCTTCAGCACGGCCAGAAAGGTAACGAGAATAGTTTTCAATACCAGAGCAATAACCCAATTCATTCATCATTTCCAAATCAAATTGAGTACGCTGCGTAATACGCTGCTCTTCCAGCAGTTTACTATTTGCCAGCAATACCTTACGCCGCTGCTCAAGCTCAATTTTAATCTCTTCCATTGCCTGAATAATACGCTCACGCGGAGTAACATAGTGAGTTTTCGGATAAACGGTGTATCGTGGGACATGATATTGAATCTGTCCTGTTAACGGATCAAACAGTGATAACCGTTCTACTTCATCATCAAAGAGTTCAACGCGCAGGGCATGCTCATCAGATTCAGCCGGAAAGATATCAATCACTTCACCGCGTACTCTAAACGTCCCCCGCTGAAATGCCTGATCATTACGGGTATATTGCAATTCAGCTAAACGCCGTAGGATGGAGCGTTGATCGATAATCATCCCGTTGGTCAGGTGAAGCATCATTTTTAGGTAACTATCGGGATCACCCAAACCATAAATAGCCGAGACAGACGCAACAACAATCACATCTCGCCGCTCCAGCAAAGCTTTAGTAGCAGACAAGCGCATTTGCTCAATGTGCTCGTTTACCGAAGCATCTTTTTCAATAAAAGTATCGGAGCTCGGCACATAGGCTTCAGGCTGGTAATAATCGTAGTAAGAAACAAAGTACTCAACGGCATTTTCTGGGAAGAAGTCCTTCATTTCACTGTAAAGTTGAGCCGCCAGTGTCTTGTTCGGAGCAAGTACCATCGTTGGTCGGTTTAAATTGGCTATCACATTAGCGATAGTGAATGTCTTACCCGACCCTGTAACCCCTAGCAAAGTCTGGTGGGCAAGCCCGTCTTCTAAGCCTTCCTGTAATTGACGGATAGCCTCTGGTTGATCACCACCCGGTTGGAAGTCAGAATGTAATTTGAACACCTTACTCATCGGTATCTCACTTTCCTAACATTAATTCACCTATAATACTGGATAAAAAACCAGCTTCAAGTTGGTTTTATAAAAATGGGCTCAAGTAGGTCACTTCTCTATCAATTAAGCATCCATTGATATCAAAATAAATGCCATTTTATCCCCAAAATTATCTTGATTTTTCCATTTTCTATATAATCGGCTGAAAGGTGACAACACGGAACATCGCCACCGGTCTGACATGGCTTGATTTTTACTATCTTATTGATATTTAAATAAATTAAAACAAAGACGAGAATAACATCAACCTTGACGCAAGCCGCGTATTTTCTTACGTTGCGTAACTTTTCTAAGTCTAATACACAAGGTTATCCACAGGAATAGTGGATAACTCTACAAACCCTATTAACTGTACGAGGTTGCAATATCATGCCACAAAATAGGTATCCTCTATCGATAAAAATTTTTACTATTTTTTTAACCTTTATTTCAGTTACTCACTTCAAAAAAATGAATAAATTTGCTGTAGAAGTAAGAATTTTCTCACTGAAATTAAACATCAATAAATTATATTCGTTCAATATTAACAGTATTAAAGGTAGATAATTATCGGTATTTTCTATATACTGAATGAAAAAAACTGCTTTTTCTGCGTCAAACAGCAGAAAACACACCGACATTAGATTAGAACTTTTATTCAATAAGAGATAACTGGTGAACAGTTTCCTGTATGAAATCTGTTACTCAAGAGGAGAGTCGTGTCTTACTTAAACGGAAATAGGATTCTCTGCTTCCTACGCTTTCAGCAATGGCAAATTTAATATCATCAACAGCGTTTTTTACTATTATTCCCACTAACAACGCCTATTCCCACGAACAACGCCGATAAACATTTACCAAAAAACAGCAACTGGCTTAATTGGTATGAACAAAACCCGATTTTTAATTAGGATATTAAGGTATATCCTTGATAAATTAATGAATTTGCATCAGCATATCCCCTATTTTACAAAATGAGCCCCATCACGAATACATAAAAAAATGATAGATACACAAATATCAAATCGACACTGCCCTTGTAAAACGTCCAATATTTTTCTGGCTATTTTCGATCGAAAAACTTACTTTGTATCTATCATTCATAATCTCAATCGATTGCTGTTCCAAAGCATCTTTATACTGCCATTTCCTGGTGCTTTAACTATGTTATTATTTTATTTATTTATTAATTTCAGTCCTAATGTTTATTTTACTTCCGCTGTTTTCTGGTGATTCCCTAGTGCTAAAAGAAATAACCCACTTTCAGACTCGACGGATAAAGTAGCTCTTTTCCCCGAGAGATTTATAATAATAATATTTTGTTTGATGCTATCTGATGACCCAAAAACACATCAACACAACTTAACATTATTATAATAAAATCCATAAAGTCAACATAAAAATAAACATAAAGTTCAGTTTTGTGTAAACTTTATAATGAATTTCACTTAATTCTATGATTTAACTTTCATTTTTAGAATATAAATGTAAATCCATGAGCATTTTCTGATATGGGATGTGCTAATATAAATAATCAGAAAAATAAGATATTAAAAATAAAATCAATAAATTATCACAATGAGTGGTTTTTTCACACTGGACAATATCATCAAGTAACATATAGTAATGCTGTTATCTTTATATAAAGGATTCTCATGAAAACGTCTAACGCACAGCGAAAAACGAATATCATTAAAAATATAGAATATTTGATACGTACCCGTGGAGAAACCAAGAGTTCTTTTTCCAATCGAACTGGATTAACCCGTACCACCATTTATAAAATCCTGGAAGGACAAGTCAATAACGTTCAACAATCTACTGTTCTTCGGATCTCCGATTTTTTCGGTGTTTCCTGTGAAGAAATAGAATATTATGATCTTGAACAATTAGAACGCCTCAATGAAACACTCTCAACCGAAGGCAATAAAAATCCTTCGGCTATCCCTATTGTTCCACAATCTGAATTCTTATCCGTTTCTGAGAAAAAAATAGGTCAGCTTGTTACCGAGTATCCACTTACCTATTTCTTTGGTGATGAATCAAACATGCTGGCGCTTAAAGTTGAATCGGCAATAGAAGATACATTCATTCCCGGCGAGGTGATCCTTATAAAACGTCCCCCCGCATTAGTCACCAATACGCCATTATTGTATTACGCTAAGGGAATTGGGTTCTTTATCCGGCAAGAAAAAAATGATGACTGTCTTGATAGGAAACCCTACAAAAATGCTCATTTCTTAGGCTACATCGTAGGAGAAAGACTATAAATGACAGCAAATCAGAAGTTTAAATTACTGGGATTCACAAGATACGGTAAATTATCGGCGAATGTCATGGTACTCGCGACCGGCAAGACCATTACTATGGGGTTAAAAGAGCTAGCTGACAGTGATATTTCAGAAGATCTGAGCAGGCATGAGCTCAGTACGATATATCGGAAATTATACAGCCACAGTAATATCGTCACAGCTTATGAACTTGGGGATCGTCATGAACGTTCATGGCAAGCCTATTTACTAATTAGCATTGCGCTCAGTGTTATCTATATTTTCTCTACCATATGTGGTGTGAAGCCCATTCATATCCCGATCCTTGATATCGTCACGCCCCCTGGCGTTTTTATTTACCCTATTACCTTCTTGCTGGTCGATATTCTCAACGAATTCTATGGATTACGTCTGGCAAGAAGAACGATTATTATCTCTTTTGCAGCGAACTTATTATTTGTTCTCGGGCTTTGGGGAACCGCACTGATGCCAGGTGTGCCTGGATGGGAGTTTGGTGCAACTTATAATGGAATAGTGAATAGTATCGTATCTGTATTACTGGCATCATCTCTTGCTTATTTTATCTCTGAAAATATAAACTCATATCTCCTTTGCAAAATAAAATCTCTCACCAATTCAAAATATCTTTTCCTGCGAGTAATCACCAGTACTGTTATCGCCTCAGCATTTGATAGTATAATATTCTGCTCAGTTGCTTTCTATGGCGTTCTCAGTATAGATATTATAAAAGAAATGATTATCGCCCAGTTCCTCATTAAAGTGGCTTATTCTATTCTGGGTGTAGGCCCTATTTATCTGGTAAGAAAGATATTCAGGAATTATATAAACCGACCAACAGATGCTCCAGTCAATAAAAAACTCGCTGAAGTATAAATAGAGATTTAGTTTTGTCAGAGTATATAAAACTTATTGAAAAATATCATTTTTATGCCGGAACATCATTCCGGCATATTGTTCTAAAATAGCTCACAATGAATAATCAACAGTAAAATCAATATATTCATTACCAAAGATATAAATACTGTAATTATCCATCACAACACTAAAATAACACTCAACCAGATTAAATTAATAATTCAATTAGTCAGTAATTTTAAATCTATATATTCCCCTAGAGGATTAAAATATTCTGGCGTTAAATGAGGAATCGTACCCAATAAAGGCGCGGGTAACATACGTTTTAATGTCGCCAAATATTCTTGTTGGCGTTTGCCTGCGGGTTCAATCTCATTAGCTATCCAGCCTGCAAAATGTAACCCTGAACCTATAATAGCCTCTACGGTAAGGATCGCGTGATTAATACAGCCCAGTTTCACCCCCACGGTCAAAATAACCGGCAATTGCTCTTTAACCACCCAGTCAGCAAAAGTCGCCGATGGCGATAAAGGGGTATACCAACCACCAGCGCCCTCAACTAAAACCCAGTCCGCTTTCTTTTCTAACTGGCGCAGCCCCGTAGACATAACAGCAAAATCAATAGGCTGATTCAGATCATCACTGGCAATATGGGGGGATGTTGCTTCAACAAATACTAACGGATTCACTTCTTCATATTGCAAAGGCACAGAACTATTTGCCAGCAATGCCAGCGCATCGGAATTACGAATACCTGCCGACGTTATTTCACTACCGGAAGCGACGGGTTTATAACCTGCTGTTTTATATCCTGCTTTAGTTGCCGCTTGTAATAAAGCACAACTTACAACTGTTTTACCCACTTCGGTATCTGTACCCGTCAAAAACCAGCGCTTAGTCACGATAAATCACTCCAAAGACAACCTGATAGCTAAGAGGTAAATGTTTATTTTCTCGTGGATAAGCCTGCTCTAAAGCAGTCAACCGTCCACGTGTCATCAGCCCTTGCTGTCGCCCATAATGAAGGTGAGTCGCGCCAATCCCTTTCAGCGAACCCAATAGCGGCAATATATGAGAATATTGCTGACGATAAACCTGACTAATAAGACAATGCCGGAATCCCCGACAAGCATCTTTAATCGTCTGCTGTGGCAGGAAGTGATTAATATGTTGGTAGTTATCAACCGCACTCCAAGCTTGCTTCAATTCATGTAATGAACCTTTAGCCAAAGTGGAAAACAGAATCAATCCACCAGGACGGGTTACCCGATAAAGCTCTCTTAAAGCGCTGGATAAATTATCGCACCACTGAACAACCAGATTACTGAAACAGATATCAACACTGCTGTCAGCAAGCCCTAAATGTTCAATATCCCCTTGCAGATAATAATCAGCCGCCAACCGTCTACGGGCATGGGCCAACATACCCGATGCTAAATCCAAGGCAATAACCTGCTTCCCTTGTTGCCGCCAGCGGTGACTAAAAAAACCCGTGCCACAGCCGGCATCCAATACTAATTCGCCAGGATGCTCACCAACTTGTTGCATAAGGAATTCACCGGTTTGTTGCTGTAATTTCGCCACCACATCATAATTGGCGGCCGCTCGCCCAAACGCTCCAGCAATCGCCTGTTTATTGACAAATTCAGCTACGGAACCCATGCAATGCCTCCATCAACATATCAATATCCTGTGGTATATGGTTGGCCGTCAAAGTAATACGTAATCTGGCGCTGCCCGGCGGCACTGTTGGCGGGCGAATAGCTTTAACCCAAATCCCTTTTTGTTGCAGATACTGAGATAAGGAGACACTCAGCTCATTATCACCCACAACCAATGGCTGGATCGCAGTGGTTGAATCTGTCAGATTGAACGGCAGTTTCTGTGCCTGCCGACGGAAATAATCAATATTCTGCTGTAATTGCTGACGCAATTCATCACCAGCTTGTATCTGCCGAACCGCTTCAGAAATAGCCTGCGCTTGTGCCGGAGGCATAGCAGTACTGTAGATAAGATGGCGTGAGTATTGAATCAAATATTCTGTTGTCTGTTCATCACAAAGCACCGCGGCGCCACTCAACCCAAATGCTTTGCCAAAAGTGACAATCAAGACTTCTGGTTTGACATTCTGCTGCCAACAACTTCCCCTGCCCTGTTCACCACAGATACCAATACCATGAGCATCATCTACCATTAACCAGTTGCCAGAAATTCTGGTTTGCTGATAAATATCGGCTAGCGGTGCGCAATCACCATCCATACTGAACACACCTTCGGTCACCACTAGCGTCTTTCCAATACAAGGCTTTGCCAATAAATCTGCAAGTGATGCAGGTTGGTTATGAAGAAAACGCCGTAATTGAGCGGGGGAATGTATGGCGGCTTCCATTAATGAGGCATGACTCAGGCGATCGGCAATAATTCGATCCTGTTTCGTCATTAACGCGGCAATAACTCCCTGATTAGCAGAATATCCAGAAATAAACAGCAATGCCTTTGGATAACCTAACCAGTCAGCCAATTGTTGTTCCAATAGCTGATGGGCTTTTGTATAACCGATAACATGGCCTGAACCACCACTGCCAACACCATATTGTTCCGCTCCCCGCTGCCATGCGGAAATGACTGCGGGATTTGAACTCAGCCCAAGGTAATCATTACTGGAAAAATTAAGATATTTGCCATCATTGGTATACAGGAAACGCCCATCCGATTTCTGATTAACCTGCCGCTGACGCCATAGCGAAGTGTCCCGACGCTCAGATAATTGCCGGGAAAGATAAGATGACCAGCCCATTATAATGCCGCATTATAAAATTGTTCGTTGTCCGCATTGATAATGGCTTCTGCCAAATACTGCTGTTGCTGATTATCACCAAATGCCGTCTGAGTCTGCTGAGGATTAATGCCTAACTTGCGGAACAGTTGTAAATCTTTATCTTCCGCCGGGTTAGGCGTAGTGAGCAACTTACAGCCATAGAAAATAGAATTGGCGCCAGCCATAAAACACATTGCCTGTGTCTGCTCATTCATCTGTTCACGACCTGCGGATAACCGGACATGAGAAGACGGCATCATGATCCTGGCAACCGCAATCGTGCGGATAAAATCGAAAGCGTCTACATCTTCGTTGTCAGCCAGTGGCGTACCTTTGACTTTAACCAACATGTTGATGGGCACACTCTCCGGCGGTTTTGGCAGATTTGCCAGTTGTACCAATAACGCGGCCCGATCACGGATCGCTTCACCTAAACCGACAATACCACCAGAACACACTTTTATACCCGCCTCTCGTACCTTATCAAGGGTATCCAATCTGTCCTGATAGGTCCGGGTCGTAATGATGTTGCCATAAAATTCCGGCGAGGTATCAAGGTTGTGGTTATAGTAATCTAATCCTGCATCCGCCAGCCGCTGCGCTTGTGAACCATTGAGCATGCCCAGTGTCATGCAGGTTTCCATTCCCAGTGCTTTGACCTCCTTAACCATTTTCTCCAGATAAGGCATATCCCTCTCATGGGGATTTTTCCACGCGGCACCCATACAAAAACGTGTTGAACCCGCATTTTTAGCCTTACGAGCAGAATCAATTACTTGTTCCACTTCCATCAACAGCTCTTTTTCAAGACCTGTTTTGTAACGGGAACTTTGCGGGCAATATTTACAATCTTCCGGACAAGCCCCGGTTTTGATGGAAAGTAGTGTACTGACCTGTACTTGCTGTGGGTCAAAGTACATACGATGAACCTGTTGTGCTTGAAATAATAATTCGAAAAAAGGCTTATCAAACAGCTCTTGCGCCTGCTTAATTGTCCATTGCTTACGCTCAATCACAATAACATCTCCAGTGTGAAAAAAGTCTAGCCAGTTTAAATAATGCCGTTATACTGTCAACCAATTTCAAATAAATAAGTTTACATCAGCCTTATGACCTCTTCCGATATTGAATTTGATCTGCACCACATCTGGCATCCTTATACCTCTATGACCAAACCTCTCCCGGTCTATCCGGTTGTTGGCGCTTCTGGTGTAGAACTAGAGTTGGCTGATGGTCGTAAGTTGGTGGATGGCATGTCTTCCTGGTGGGCTGCCATTCATGGATATAACCATCCGGTACTGAACCAAGCTGCTAAAATTCAGATTGATCAGATGTCCCATGTCATGTTTGGTGGAATTACCCATCCACCCGCAATCGCACTTTGCAGACAATTAGCGGCAATCTCCCCATCATCACTGGAATGTGTCTTTCTGGCGGATTCAGGCTCTGTTGCGGTGGAAGTGGCTCTAAAAATGGCATTGCAATACTGGCAAGCAAAAGGTGAGAAACGTCAGCGTATTTTGACATTACGCCACGGTTATCATGGCGACACATTCGGTGCTATGTCTGTCTGTGATCCCGACAATTCAATGCATAATCTCTACAAAGGCTATCTGCCATCCCATCTGTTTGCCGAATCGCCTCAGTGCGGATTTAATTCTCAATGGGACGAGCGAGATATCATGCCATTTCGTACTCTGCTGGAGCAGCATTCCTGTGATATTGCCGCGGTGATCCTTGAGCCTATCGTACAAGGTGCTGGAGGAATGCGAATTTATCATCCTGAATATCTGCGTCAGGTCAGAATGCTGTGTGATCAGCATCAAATTCTATTAATTGCAGATGAAATTGCTACCGGTTTTGGTCGCACAGGAAAATTGTTTGCTTGTGAACATGCTGCAATTGAGCCAGATATTTTATGTGTAGGAAAAGCGCTGACAGGCGGCTATATGACACTATCAGCAACACTGACAACCCGTAAGGTAGCCGAAACGATTAGCAATGGTGAAGCAGGCTGTTTTATGCATGGCCCAACATTTATGGGCAATCCATTAGCTTGTGCCGTAGCAGAAGCCAATTTGAAATTGTTATTACAAAGCCCTTGGCAACAACGTGTTAAATCAATTGAAAATCAATTAAATACTGAGTTGATGCCACTAAAATATCATGCAAAAGTGGCCGATGTTCGGGTATTAGGTGCAATTGGCGTCGTGGAGATGAAACAGCCTGTGAATATGACGGTGCTACAACACCATTTTGTTTCTCAAGGTGTTTGGATAAGACCATTTGGCAAGCTGATTTATTTGATGCCGCCTTATATTATTCAACCGGAGCAACTTTCACTCCTGACAAAGGCTATCTCTGGTGCAATTAATTTGTAATTTTTTATTATTGAAGAAATTTTTCTGAATTTATTGCGAACAATTAGTAAAGCTGAATTTCAACTCGATCAAAAAAGGCCCCCAATCGGGTAATGCCCGTCAGTTAAGCAACTGACGGGCATTATCCCCAGATATTTTCTCTTTTGAAGAAGATAGCATAGACAGCTTAAATAAAATTCAGGTTAATTAACCTGAGCTTTACTTAAATCGGATTTTTAATTAACGCCGCTGATTTAAAAAATATTTCGTGATAAATATCACATTTATTAACACTAATAAATATTCATCACACAAACAGACGGGACAACATGAATTTTTTATTATATGTTCTTGATTGGATATTAAACAAATAAAACTACTTATCAGTTCAGTTATCTTAACAACAATAGAATATCCCCGATGTTGCCTGTTCAATACAGGTTATCAATAAGACTATCAGCAACAGACTGCTAGCACTCTCATAGTTCGATGTGCTTTACCCGAGGCTTTTTAACCCTTGGATGATTTATTTATCACTACGCGCCGCAATTAACGCTGTCGGACAACTGTGCCGTACGTTGTAAACCCTCAGAAATGATAAAGGAAGCGTGATGTCATTCCAAAAAAAACCATTCAAACGATTTAGCACCGAACAAATCTCTGGCCGCCTGAATATTCAAAGCGCCGACGGGCTAACATGTAACATGCCCCCAACCCAAACAGATACTCACCATGATGACCTCATTTCATCCCTATCTGAGTGATGAACCATAATGGCCGGGAGGGGTCATGAG
>NZ_JAPFCD010000046.1:0-37542 GCF_026153155.1 Photorhabdus aballayi
GTATCCGTTATCAAGACAAAACTGAGTCCACTGAGGGATGAAAGAACGGCAAAAATCATCGACATCGCAAAAAATTTCCACTAACTTATCCATAGCCTGTTCCTCCCCGGAGCTGTTTTCGGCGTTCACCAAAACTTTGCTCCCGGAACAGGCTTCTCGTCAATTTCTTATCCAGAACTCAGGTTAATTACCTTCTATCCATACTTGCTTTATCCAGCTAGCAAGATCAGGCCAACTTTCCTCATTATAACCATCAAGCGTCCAATACTTAATTTTTCCATCATAATCAATACAATAATAACTGCCATTATCTTCACAGATCGGGAGCAAATTTTCAGGTAGCCCTTGCTCTCTTGCATCGCTTAACGCTTGTGACAGTTCTCCATAATATTTTTTATCACGGGTAACAGATAACAAATCTATAGTTCCGTAGAATATATTACTTATTTTTTTTAAAACCTCTTTATAATCATTTGAAAATTTGAAACCAATTTCTTTTTCATACTGAGAAATTAATTCATCATCTGGCAAATCAACATCGTTTCTTTGACCATCTGATAAGAGTTCGATTTCTTCAATAACATCATTAAGTTTAGTATTCATACGTAACCCTATTTAAAATCGTTAGCTCGTTGTTTCCAATAATCAGAACGCCACTTATTAAACTCCGAGCGGTTAATACCTGAGGGGATACTGTTATCATTTATATGTATGACCTTATGATTATCCTTGTGAAAACTCTGCGTTACCTCAGCTATAGGTCCATCCTGCTTTTGTAACATATGATGTAAATTGACAGGTTTTCCATCATTACCGATAGGTGCTCTACCAGCTTTCATAAGTTCTACGTTTGTCTTACCTGATTTAGGATCAATACGGCTTGGATCAAACAAGTCATTTCGTTGATAAACCTTATTTCCCTTAAAGGGAACTGGCTCAGCCGACCAATATTTTCTGTCCTGGCCAAAGTATTTTGCGACATCTGTCTGTGTTGTTGTACTTGGTTTATTAGCCGTTTGGTTAGGCTGTACTTGAGTAGCTTCCGCCGGAACGCTTTTATCAACATTATTTTTTGACGATACAGATGATGGCTTCGCCTGCATTTTATCACTGGCTTTTGCCCCAATAATTCCCGTCGCGGTCTCCAGCAACATCAGGTTCCGCTGCTCTTCCTTCACATACTGCGCCGCATCCGCTTTAGATAATCCGGCGCTCTCCAGTTCTTTTTGCCTCAATTCCGTGTTGAAGAACCCGGAGAGTGGCCCGCCGCCGCCATTTAGCCAACTACTCTGCTCTGAACGACCTAGCTTATCATTGGCACGATAGCCCGATACCGCCAGTTCTTTACCCAGTTCATGGTTGATAAAGGCCAGTTCTTCACGGCTCAACTCGCCATTCAGCGCCATCTGTTTCAGGGTGTTGATGGTCGCATCACTGGCCTGCCGGTATTCCGTCCAGACCCCTTTACGGCAGCTGTCATCCTGACACGATGCCAGTTTACCGCGCATGTCCTCCACTGACGGCAGACCTTTATCCAGAATACGCTGGCTCAGTTCTTTGGCCTTGCCGCAGGCTGCCGGTGACAGCGTACTGCAATCCCCCAGATTTCGCGAGGCCAGCGCATTATTCTCCACTGCGTTTTTCGCCGTCTGCGCTCCATCAACTCCGCCCGCTGTCGAATCTGTCACCAGCCCTGCCGCTATCCCTCCTGCCAGCGTAGACAAATTACTGATTTTTTCCTTCTCATCCGCTGTCAATTCGCTCAATTTCTTATCCGGGTAAAGCGCTCCGGCGATAACTGAGGCCGCCAGCTCGCCACCCGCAGCCCCCACCGACCCTGCAATAGCTGAACCCCCTTTCAGCTCGGCTATCACCCCACCCAGAATCGCATGCGCCACCACGTTTGTCGCTTTTTCCTCCGGAGTTAATTGCTCATATGCCTTATCTCCGTAGGTCACCTTTTTCACCGCATTCGACAGATAAGGGGCCGCTCCGCTGGCTATCGCGGCCTTAATATCGCCACCCGCCAAACCTTGAAGAGCCGCAACTACCGCAGTTACCGCCTGACGACGGTTACCACCAATATCTGCTCCCTGCCCTTTAATGGCGCCGTCATAGGCTATCTTATACGCCCTGTCCGCAATGGTTTCCGCTGTAACAATACCGTTTTCCTGCTTTAACTGCGCCTCCGCTTGCTGTTTCAACGCCTGCTGCCTTTCCGGGTCTTTCAATGCTTCCGTGGCTTTTTTCATTGCAGTGATGGATTCCTGCGTATTATAGATATCCATCACCTGTGTGCCAATATTTGCAATAGCCTGCGCCTGGGCCAGACGCCGCTGCTCTTTTTCCTTGTCAAAAATCGGGGTCAGACTATTCGCCGCGTTTTCTGTATCACGGCTGAGGCCCGCTATATCCTGTTTCTGTTTATCCGTATCACGCACCGTAATTGTGCCGTCACTCACCGCAGCATGAGTGGTAGACGATTTACTGTCACTGTGGTTGGTGCCGGACAGCATATTCGATGACAGATTAGAAACCAGCTGGCTGCCAACCGCACCGCCTGTACTCATGCCAACACTTTGATGTTCGGTCTTGTATTCCGCCTTGTTCCGGATATCACTAAAGCCCAACGTCCCCGTCTCCAGACGGTTCCGGTCTTTGTCTGCCGTACTGCCAATGACTGCGCCATCAAGCTGGGTATGCTCACCTACACTGATATCAAACCCGCCTTTGCCCGCAAAAATACCCGTCTGTTCTTTCACCGATTCGAACTTGCTGTGCATCTTGTCACGGCTGACATTTACACTCGCCGAACCACTCATAGAGCCATAGGTGAAGCCGGCGCCAGCACTGACATTCTCCTGTTTGCTGTCGTAGTTATCCCTATCCTGCTCACTTTGCAAATTCAGGTGACGCCCCACATCCGCCGTGACTTTTTCGCCACTAACCTGCGCCCCTTTCAGCAACGTATCCTGACCAGATTTCAGGGTGACTTGATGACCGGCATCAATCTGGGTTTCGGTATGCGTCACACCATCCCCTTTTTCATGCCCTTTGCCCGCATTGACGCTGGCCGAGAATTTAACACCCGTTCCCCCCTGACCCACAGTCAGACCCACCCCAACGCTGCCGCCTTTGCTGCTGTTCTGACCACGGGTGGTCTGGGTATTTTCCGCAGACTCAAGAACTATATCCCGCTTCGCACCTAACTCAATATCACGTCCCGCTTTTAAGACGCTGCCTTGAACCTGAATATCGCCACTGTCCTGAGTCTGTTTATCACCCGTTGCTGTGATATGAATATCCCGTCCCGCATTCAGGCTGCTGCCCTGAGATTCGGTAGCGTCACGACGGGTTTCAGATTTTGCCGACTGGCTGCCATAAGAAAGCTGAATGCCAATCGTGTCATTCGGTTTTTCCGCTTTTCCGCCTGCCTGATTGATGGCATCGGCTTTAGCTGATTGAGCCTCACTGAGTTGCCAGGCTTGATAGCCTTGTGCTCCAGACAACACTGCTTGAGTGCCCTTCAACGCCTGCAACCGACTATCCTGAGTACCCTTCGCTTCATTGGCTGTCTGCACCGCCGTATTGATGGCGCTGCCCACTGTACCAGACAGCGCCAATGTCAGTCCCGACTGTTTATGCTCCGTTTTACTCAGTTCCGTATGACTGTTTTTGGCTGCCGTAATCGCAACATCCTTGCCCTGAATAACAATATCTTTTCCGGCGACCACATCACTGCCATGCAGCGTCACCTGATTTTTCGTTGTCAGGGTCACATGGCCTTCGCTGCTGCCTACCGTACTTCCTTTATGTCGCACATCATCATTGTCATTGGTCTGTTTAAACTTCGAGCTTCCTACCGTAAAGCCAATGCCGCCTGTTCCCATCAGGCCAGATTTTTTCTCTTCCTTACGCTCACTCTGATGATAGATTTCTTCCACCGTGGTGACGGCCAGATTGTTACCCGCATTCAACGCAACATCCTGGGTTCCCACGATGTTGCTGGCTTTTACCGTAATATCTTTACCTGCCAGAACGTTTACGCTATCGCCACTCAGGGTACTGCTCAATGCCTGCTTACGCTCAAACTGGAGCTGAGTTGTCGTCGTGGTTGACGACACCATGCTGTTGCTCCCTTTCACCTTATGGTATTCATCGTAGGTCTGCTGCTGCTCACCCGCCAGAAGATTGACGTCACGCCCCGCACTGACTTGCAACATTCGACCCGCCGTCACATCAACCGCTTTCGCGTAAACATCACGTCCAGCACTTACCTGAATTTGTCCGGCACTGTTGACTAACGTTCCCACATCACCGGACTGATCGCGGGTAATACGGTGGTTGCTACCGATGGCCGTATGCTCATAACGCGCCATTTTGACTGTATCAAACTGGATATCGCGCCCCGCAGTCAGCCGAATTTCGCTGTTTTTTCCCTGCGTTGCCAGTTGCGCCGCTGACAGATTAATGTCATTACCCGCCTGAAGGTGCAATTTACCATCGGGCCCCTGAACATAAATACCGGCCATGTTATCCACATAGGTAGAACTGAAACGACCACTTCCCGCCTGATTCTCACCAGAGCGGGTGGTACTGGCGATATCAATGTTGTTGCCCGCTTGAATATTCAGGAAATCTTTTGCGCTGATGGTACCGCCGCGCTGAACCATGTCGGTTCTCGCCTGTAAGGACAGATTATCCCCTTGCAGATGGCCGCCCTGTTGACGGATATTGTCAGCCAATACCTGAATATTCGACCCGATAATCCGCCCCTGATTGAGCAAATCGTCGGCCAGTTGCAAGTTAACTTGACTGCCGCTTAACAGTGCGCCGCTGCCATCCAGTTCGCCAGACTGGGCACGTACATAAACTTGTGGCGCCAGCACTGTTTGCTGACTACCATCGGGTAACGTCACCGTGGTATTAACCAGCCATATCATATCTTCGGTCAATCTAGCCATCTGCTCAGCACTGAGCGCGATACCGGGAACTAAATTGAACGTCTTCTGGGCACGTAAACCCGCGTTCATCAGCGCCTTAAACTGCTCTTCGTCATTCTGGTATCCCGGCAGATAACGTTTACCCGTCAGATTGACAATCTGCTCACGGATCAGGCGTTGCTCATAAAAGCCATCCCCTAACCGCTTGTGTACGTGATTGCGATCACTCAGCATCGCCCGCTGCATGTAATCCGTACCCAGCCATTTTTTTAGCTGAGTAAACTGCGGATCGGTTTCAATCAGCACATAGTTATCAGGGAACGGCGGTTGTTTAAGCAGATTATTCCCCTGCGCAGGAAGCTGTTTAAATAGGCTGTTATCTTGCTCTGAAGGGTGTTTAAGGAGATCATTATCCTGCCCTAAAGGGCGTTTAAGGAGATCATTATCTCGTTCTGAAGGCTGCTTAAGGAGATCATCATCCCGCTCCGGAGTCTGCTTAAGGAGATCGCCATCCTGTATCGAAGTTTGCTTATATAAGCTGTTGTCCTGTGCTGAAGTGTGTTTTAACTGGCTGTTGTCCGCGGTTGAATGTTGTGTTAACAAGATATTTTCCGCCGGCAACTTCAGTTTAAACAGACTGTTATCCGGCAAGCGGTAATTAGGCACTTCTGTACGGATCACGATTGGTTTTTCACCCGTTACCGTAGGCTGTTGGCTAACGACCTCCAAACGCTGCCCCGGTTTCAGTCCCATCTCAGTGACTTTGACCTCACTGCTGACAAAACCGGCATCGATCTGGCCGTTGTTCACTTCTGTAATTTGTGTAGCAGTGCCTTGGAAAGTATCCGGACGTTGCCCCTTTAGCAATACATCGCCCTGCTGCGCCTGTACAGTACTGGGTTTCAGGGTAATCGCACGGATTTCCGTATTAGGTTCGTAGTGATCCCAACTGTAACCCTGTCTATCACGGCCTCTTTTCTTGACACGCCAGAAATACTCAATTCGACCTTTATCAGTAATATACTGTTCACCCTGCACTTCAAGGTTGTTGATTCGTCCGCCCGTCACTGTCAGCAAACCACCGGCTACCACCTGACTCTTATCATTGGTCAGCACGGAAGTATTAATGATCAGATTTTTCCCTGCCAGAATTTTCGCCGGATCGGTTTCTTTTACACGAGATTCTTTTATCATCCGGGTGTATTGGTAAATCTGAAAGTTATCCCGGCATCTCATATTATCAATACAGACATGATCAACTTCATCATTATCAATAGTGATTTTGTGATTTTTTACATTATAACGTGTCCCCCAAACTTGATACTCTTTGACCGGTTCCTGCGAGATTTGCTGAAATTCAGTTTCAAAATGGTCGTTAACGTTATTGATGTTAGCCATTGCCAGATGCATATCGCCTGCGGCTTCAATGCCAGCACTGTGGTTATTGATAACATGACCTTTACCATCGGCATATTGCTGGCTGTTAAGCCGCCCACCAATAGATAAGTCTCCATCACTGTAAATCAGGCTGTGGGTTTTGTTATTGAGTTCGTCGGCCCCAATGTCCAGTCGGTTGCGGGCCGCAATCACAGCGGATTTTCCGTCTTCTGCCAAATTATCGAGCTTGCTGACACCCAAGGCGATATGATCGCCATAAATGCGTCCCGTTCCCTGATTGCTCAAATGCTGCGCCTGCAAGTAAGTTTGAGCGCCATCCATGAGACCGCGATTACTTAACGCTTTTTGAACTCTCCATTGGTGATAATTACCAAGAATTTTTCCCGTTGCGGCGTTGATCAGAGTGTCAGCTCGGCCTTGCAGGGTTGCGGCACTGATCAGGCTCTGATTGATCAGATCCCCCTGAATGTCCAGTGTCAGCCCATTATTAGCAATTATTTCACCCGTATGGGTAAAACCACGTAGCAATGTCAGCGTGATATCACCCAGTGAACGTAACTTACCGTCTCCCGTGACAGACTCCCCTGAAATGGTCAGTTTTTGCCCTGCTTTAGCATCCCCGTTGGTGTTGATGAAGGTCAGTTTTTTCCCCTGAGCTATAAACTGCTGATTAGCTTGTAACTGCCCTTGGGTGTTATTGAGTTTTGATGCCAATTGCAGGCTCACATTTTCGGTTGCAGTCAGTTGCCCCCGGCTGTTATCCAGCGTGTCAGCAATGATATGGATATTCTTACCGCCGATACCTTTATCCGATTGTTGGGTATTGGCGTTGTAGATTTGTTGCGCAGTCAGACGAATATCGCCGCCACTGCGTACCAGACCGGCTATGTTATCAACATGCTCTTTCACCTTAGCATGCAGATGATTCAGTGCCAGGAGCTGCCCCTTTGCGTTCAGGAGTTTCTCTGCATCAATATGTAGCGTATCTTCACTCAGGATCTTGCCGCCTTTCTGGTTATCCAGTTGGTTGGCTGCCAGCTTGACGCCCGCTTTACCATGCAGCGTACCATTGTGGTTGATAATATCCCCGCTGCTGATACTCAGCCCATTTTGGCTGTCCAATACACCATTGATGTTATTCAGCCCCTTGCCTTGTATATCAACAGACAATGCCTGCACAGACTGAATACGTCCGGCCTGATTGTTCAGCGACTGACTGTGCAAATCTAAGGTGCTTTGTGCTACCAACACACCCTGCTGGTTATTCACTTCTACGGCTTTAATCTTGAGGCTATCAGCCGACACTATGGCGCCGCTATCATTATCCAACACGCCTGTTTCCAGCTCCAATGCCTGTTTGCTGGTCATGCCCTGTTGTGTTCCGCTATTACGGTTACTGAGTGACTGCGTTTTCAACGTCAGCTTGCCACCACTTTGCAGAAGGCCCTGATCGTTATTCAAACCCACCACCGTCAGGAGCGTGTTTTTACCCCCCAATATTTGTCCTTGCTGGTTGGCAACATCTTCTCCTGTCATAGAAAGGCTATCGTGACTTTCAATATGACCGAACTGGTTATTCAATATCCCGATATTCAGGCGCATCGCCCCTTGGCTGAACAGGCCCCCCTGTTTACCACTGTCGCGATTATCCAGTAAATTGCCATAGGTATTCACCGTCAAGTTCTGCCCGCTCTGTATCAGACCATGACGGTTCAGCAATTCGCCGCTATGGAGGGTCAGATTTTTTTCTGCCGCAATCAGTCCGCTGAAATTATTCAGGCGCTGTTGGGCAGTATCGAGCTCAATCTTTCCCGCACGGATCTGGCCTTTTTCATTGTCGATACCCTTGGTTTTCAAATGCAATTTTTGTTGCCCAACAACACGGCCAGACTGGTTTTCCAGCTTCTGTGCAGTCAGAACCATATCCCCTGATGAAGCTGAGATTTGCCCTTCCCGGTTATTGACGGCTGAAGCTGATATCGACATTCCCTTCGAGGCAAGCAGTTGACCAGCCTGGTTATTCAGACTTTTGTCCAGATTAACTTGAAGCTGCCCCTCCTCAGCGGCGATGATACTGCCCTGTGCGTTATTGAGTTCGTTGGCGCGGATATCTACCGTACCATTACCGGCTATCTTGCCCCCACGGTTATCCAGTGACTGCTGTATTTTGAGGGTCAACGCCTGTTTTCCCGTTTGGATCATTGAGCCCAATTGGTGAGAAAGTGACTGGATATGTACCGTAATCTCCCGGGCAGATATCTGGCTCTGATCCAGATGATAATCTCCCCCCTCCAGTTTTAGCTGACCGTCAGACAACAGGCGACTGTTATCGCTGTCAAACACGGTGGCATCAATGCCCAAAACCCCTTTCCCTGCATGAGCCAGCGTCCCGCTCCGGTTGGCAATAGTCTTGGCCTTAAGGATCAAATCCTGCCCGTTGGATGCGATGATGCCCTCGTTATTCTCAATACCTGTTTGATGGTTCAGTGTCAGCGATTGCTGCCCAGTCTGAGTAATGCGCCCCCAATTATTCAGCAGTTTTTGGCTACTGAGCGTCACTGTCTCCGCACTCAGTTCACCACGCTGATTATCGATCAGTGCTGGTGCAGATAAAGTCAATTTTTGGTTTGCACTGACTCTGGCATCCTGCAAATCTAACTGTGCCCCAGAAGTCAGTTTCAGGTTATCACCCACCGTCTGACTGCCCTTAAGAGACACGTTTTTTGCTTCCACGGATAAAGCATCGTGGGCCAGATTTTGACCGTTAAGTTGAACAGCTTCACGGGCTTTCACTGTCAGATTACCTGTCTGGATCAGTTTACCGTAACGATCAACCCCTGCGGCCAATACGCTGTTTGACTGGCTGTGTAACGAAGTACTTTGGCTATCAAGATGACGCCCGGCCAATATCCGTCCTTGATTATTTATATGATCACGGGTTTTTATCGTGACATCCTGACCTGCGGTAATTTCCCCTTGGTTAGTTAAATCCCCCTGATTGTGAAGAGTGACATCATCTGAGGCAGTGATAACACCGTTGTTAGTGAGTTTTCCATCACTGCGGATAGCCAGACTACCCACCTGAGTCAATAGACCTTGGCTGTCAACACCTGATGCTAGTACTCCCTTTTTCTGGCTGTCCAGTGAAGCACTGTGGATATCAAGGTGACGTCCAGCCAGCATCCGCCCTTGATTGCCAAGATGATCACGGGCTTTGACTGTGACGTCCTGACCGGCTGTGATATCCCCCTGGTTAATCAAATTACCTTGATTCTGGAGAGTGACATCAATTGAAGCACTCATTGAGCCACTATTGATTAGTATGCCGTCACTGTGAATGGTTAAATTGCCATCGCCATCAACCCCTGCCGCCAATACCCCCTCTTGCTGGCTATCTAATGAGGCGCTTTGCATATCAAGGTTGCGTCCTGCCAGTATTTTTCCTTGATTACTAAGATTATCGCGGGTTTTTATTACAATATCCTGACCCGCACTCACCGTACCCTGCTGGTTTAAATCCCCTTCATTCTGGATAGAAAGGTCATCTGAGGCCGTGATAACGCCCTTGTTAGTGAGTTTTCCGCCACTGTTGACTGTCAATTTGCCCGGCTGGGTCAGTTTGCCCTGACTGTCAACACCTGCCGCCAATACGCTATTTTGCTGACTGTCCAGTGAAATACTTTGGATTTCAAGGTGTCGTCCAGCCAACACTTTCACCTGATTATCAATGTAATCACGACTTTTAAGCACCATATCTCGGGTTTTCAGCAAAATATCGCGTCCGGCGGTCATTTCCCCCTGATGAATGAAATTACCTTGATTCTGGATTGTCATATCATCCGTAGCCGCTATCATACCGCTGTTGCTCAGCGCGCCGTCACTACGGATCATCAAATTACCCGACTGACTCAGTTTGCCTTGGCTATCAACACCTGCTGCCAATACCCCTTTTTCCTGACTCATCAATGAGGCACTCTGGATATCGAGATTCTGTCCGGCCAACATTTTTCCCTGATTGCTGAGATGGTCACGGGCTTTTATCACAATATTTTGACCTGATGTGATCTCCCCCTGGTTGGTTAAATTGCCTTGATTTTGGAGAGTCACATCAATCGAAGCGCTCATCGTGCCGCTATTGGTCAGTATGCCGTCACTGTGAATAGTCAGATTACCATCGCCATCAACCCCTGCCGCCAATACCCCTTCTTGCTGGCTATCTAATGAAGCGCTTTGGATGTTAAGGTTATTTCCGGCCAACATTTTCCCCTGATTGTTGAGATTATCACGGGCTTTTATCGTCATATGTTGACCTGCGCTCACCGTACCCTCTTGGGTTAAATCCCCCTCATTCCGAATAGCAATGTCATCCGAAGCCATAATGACACCACGGTTGGTAAGCTTACCGTCACTGTTAACCGTCAATTTACCCGATTGGGTCAGTTTACCCTGACTATCAATACCTGCCGCCAATACGCTATTTTGCTGACTATCCAATGAGGCGCTTTGGATATCGAGGTGACGCCCGGCCAGCATCTGTACCTGATTTTTGATATGATCACGGCTTTTAAGCACCATATCTCGGGTTTTCAGCAAAATATCACGCCCTGCGGTCATTTCCCCCTGATGAATAAAATTACCCTGATTCTTGAGAACCACATCATCCGCTGCCGCTATCATGCCGCTGTTACTCAGCGCACCATCACTACGGATTGTCAGATTACCCGTCTGATTCAATTTACCCTGGCTGTCAACACCCGCCGCCAGTACCCCTTTTTCCTGACTCGTCAACGAGGCACTCTGGATATCAAGATGCCGTCCAGCCAGTATTCTCCCCTGATTGCCGAGATGGTCATGGGCTTTTATCGCAATGCTTTGGCCTGACGTGATATCCCCCTGGTTGGTTAAATTGCCTTGACTCCAGAGAGTCATATCAACCGACGCACTCATCGTACCGCTGTTGGTGAGGGTACTGTCACTGTGAATGATCAGATTACCATCACCATTGACCCCCGCCGCCAATACACCATTTTTATCGCTGTCCAGCGAGGCACTGTGAATATCCAGGCTGCGTCCGGCCAACATACGGCCCCGATTGCTGAGATTATCGCGGGCTTTTATCGTCATATGCTGACCCGCACTCACCGTCCCCTCTTGGATTAAATCCCCCTCATTCTGGATGGCGATAACATCCGAGGCCGCGATAACACCTCCATTGATAAGTTTACCGTTGCTGTTAATCGTCAAATTGCCTGGCTGAGTTAATTTACCTTTATTGTCAACGCCTGCTGCCAATTCGCTATTTTTCTGGCTGTCCAGTGAGGCACTTTGAATATTGAGGTGATGCCCTGCCAGCATGCGACCCTGATTGCCGAGATGATCGCGGGTTTTGACTGTGATGTTCTGACCCGAAGTAATGTTCCCTTGATTGATCAGGTTACCCTGATTCTGGAGTGAAATATTACCTCCGGCGGTCATATCCCCCTGATGGGTGAAATTCCCCTGATTCTGGAGAGTCACATTATTCGTAGCCGCCATCATGCCGCTGTTGCTCAGCACACCGCTGCTGTGGATCGTCAGATTACCCGTCTGAGTCAGTTTTCCCTGACTGTCAATGCCCGCCGCTAAGACGCCCTTTTCCTGACTCGTCAATGCAGCGCTTTGGATATCAAGATGCCGTCCGGCCAGCACACGCCCTTGATTGGCAAGATGATCACCAGCTTCTACAGTAATGTCCTGGCCTGACGTGATATCCCCCCGATTGGTTAAATTGCCTTGATTCCGGAGAGTCACATCAACCGACGCGCTCATCGTACCGCTGTTGGTGAGGGTACTGTCACTGTGGATGATTAGATTGCCATCACCATCAACCCCCGCCGCCAATACGCCATTTTTATCGCTGTCCAGCGAGGCGCTGTGAATATCCAGGCTACGTCCGGCCAGCATACGGCCCCGATTGCTAAGATTATCACGGACTTTTATCGTCATCCCTTGGCCCGCCCTCACCGTCCCCTCTTGGATTAAATCCCCCTCATTCTGGATAGCGATAACATCCGAGGCCGCGATAACACCCCCATTGGTAAGTTTACCGTTGCTGTTAATCGTCAAATTACCCGGTTGGGTTAATTTACCTTTATTGTCTACACCTGCTGCCAATTCGCTATTTTTCTGGCTGTCCAGTGAGGCACTTTGGATATTCAGATGATGCCCGGCCAGTATACGCCCCTGATTGCCGAGATGATCGCGGGCTTTAACTGTAATGTTCTGGTCTGAGGTAATGTTCCCTTGATTGGTCAGGTTACCCTGATTCTGGAGTGAAATATTACCTCCGGCGGTCATATCGCCCTGATGGGTGAAATCCCCCTGATTCTGGAGAGTCACATTATTCGCAGCCGCCATCATGCCGCTGTTGCTCAATGCGCCGCTGCTGTGGATCGACAGATTACCCGTCTGAGTCAGTTTTCCCTGACTGTCAACGCCCGCCGCCAAGACGCCCTTTTCCTGACTCGTCAATGCGGCGCTTTGGATATCAAGATGCCGTCCAGCCAGTATACGTCCCTGATTATCGAGACTATCACGAACTTTAACTGTAATGTCCTGACCGGCCGTGATATCGCCATGATGAGTTAATGCCCCCTGATTCTGGAGAATAATATCAACAGAGGCTTTCATGGCACCGCTATTGATCAATTCACCGCCACTGCGGATCGTCAGATTACCGCGGCTATCAACTCCTGCCGCCAATACCCCCTTTTCCTGACTTTTCAATGCGGCGCTTTGGATATCAAGATGCCGACCGGCTAACATACGTCCCTGATTATCGAGTTGATCACGAGCTTTGACTGTAATGTCCCGCCCGGCCGTGATATCCCCCTGATTAGCTAACTCGCCCTGATGCTGAAGAGAGACATCCGCCGAAGCCGTGATCATCCCGCTATTGGTGAGTTGCCCTTCACTACTGAGTGTCAAGTTACCCGCCTGCGCACCCAGTTGTCCCGCATTGCGCACACCGACACCTTGTTCAGTACCAACCAGCTTAATCTTATTGGCATACATCCCGCCAATGGCAGCTACATCGAGACTGAATGCAGTTTTCTTTGTGTCACTGGCATGAACTTGATCCACGTTACCCTGCGCATCCACACGATTGTGACCTGTCGTCACAGTCAAATCCTGGGCATGCAGCTTGGCGTTAATATTAACGGCACGGGCAATCAGACGGGTATAATCGCTTTTGGCATCATTTAACCCCTTACCGTCAACAGTCAGGATACCCTCATCCACTTCAAAACCTTTTAAACGGCCATTTGCTAAAATAGCCTGACTTGCCGCCAGTGTCGTCTGTTTGGCATTGATAAAACCACAGCCACGACAGGTAATACCGGCAGGGTTAGCAATAATCACATTCGCACGTTTCCCTGCCACTTCAATAAAACCATTCAACTGGCTGGGATCACGGCTGTTAACCTCATTTAAAATAATCTTGGCTTCACCTTGTGCCAACCAAGGGTTAGCCGTAATCAATCCGCCCAAATCAGTTTTGGTATTTACACCACTGTTGTTGAGGATAGCGCCTCGCTGATCCACATCAAACTGGCTGTACTGGTTACGGGAAACGCCGTCACTGTTAGGTGTCTGAATATTAACCTGTGGTACGCCATTAGCTGAGGAAATGACGGTAGGTTGCTGCAAACTGGGCGCATTATTGTCTGCTACAATCCTCGCCTGCGCCGGTGTACTGACTAATCCCAATGCTAATGAAATCCCCAGCACTAACGGTAACAGTGAGGCTTTAGCCGCAGGCAATGGCCTCGAATTCATTCCATGACGCACCTGCCCTGACGTATAGCTGTGCGCAAGATCAGAAACCACCATCAACATCTGACGGGTTTTATTGAAAATCACTCGGTGACAAAGCTTATTCATCGTGAAGAACCTCTTTCGGGCAGCGCCAATATGAGGGGATGAACGTTCCACCAATGCGCCGCCTGTTCGCGGCTGACGCCTCTCCCTCGAAATCGGATAACCTGTACGCCTCGTTCACTCCCTTTGTGATATAAGGCGCGGTAACAGTGATAGGGAAAAATTTCGCTTTTCATTAAATTCGCCATCTCACGGCTATGACCAAATGGCGTTATCCAGTCCAGAAACCAGAGCCGATCACCGTTATACAATGGCAAATTTCTGTTATGTGCATACTGATCCGTCAGACAATGTAATTCCGTTTCTTCATCGAAAAATGCCCAGCTCAAGTAAAAAATTGGCTGGTCATTGCGGCTCACTAGCACATACTGTTGAGCTTTAAGTACGGGTAAAAGTAGCGTAGAGAGGGAAATCAGGGGCGCGCATACGTCATAATCGCCGATTAACATGAAACCTCCTCAATACTGCCAGTTCAGGCTAAAGCCCACATAAGCTGAATCGGTTTTGAAACCATCGGGTTTAGATAATGGCGTACCCACCGAAACGTCATAAGCCAGATTGGCAGGACGAATATTGCCTTTCAGGCCGATAACACCGCCCGCCAGCGTTCGACCAATAATCATGTCTGAACCATTCCCACCAACCCGGCCATAATCCGCCCCCAGATAAAGTTGCTGTTCTGGCAAAGGAGTCTGCCATGACAAGGTATTACGCAGCGTCCAGCCTTCATCAGCACTTAGCGTCCGCTCACCATCAAATCCACGTACTGTCCAGCGGTTGCCAATACTGAATTGATCTTGTGGCGTGAGTGGCGTGTTGCTCCACTGGCGTTGGTATTCAATGAGGTGCCAGAATTTTTCATTAGCCAAGGTAAAAGGGGTATTCAACGATGCCGAAAACTGGATGATTTCCGATTTTGCCGTGGCATAGTCCGGGGAAGATTTATCACGGCGCTCTTCGAAAGCAGGCAACGCCCCGAACCAACGAGTGCCTTTCTGATAACGCCCTCCCGCATCCAGTACAGCCGGGCCAATGTAGTGCCGATGAGCTAATCCCAGACTCCAACTGCTGGTACGGCGCTTCTGCGCATCAATTTCAGTCTGTTTGATAAAATTACGGGTCTGGCGAGCATTAACACCATAAGTTAATGTCGTTTTGGAACCGGCATTGCGATGCAATACACGACTCAACTGAGCATTGAGGTTTTGGCTACGGCCACGGTATTTCGCATCCTCATTGTGATGGGGGATGGTTTGCGCATAGGTGTACTTACTGCTTGTGACCGCAAACTGCCAGTAGCCGAATGGCACTGAGTAATGTGCTGTGTAATTGGTAGAATCTTTTTGGTTAGAGAAAACCAGATCGCGTGTCATTGTGATATATAACAGGTCACTCAGTGACGTCGGATTATCCAGCGCAAACATCAGCCCGCCCTGCGTGCGTCCTGTAGCTTTGGTTCCGCTGTTGTCTACCCAAGCGCCGATATGCCAGAAGCGGGACTGTTGGCGTTTAATGACAATATCGCTTTCGCCGGGTTGTTCGCCCGGGACAAGCTCCATTG
This sequence comes from Photorhabdus aballayi, assembly GCF_026153155.1. Taxonomy (NCBI): domain Bacteria; kingdom Pseudomonadati; phylum Pseudomonadota; class Gammaproteobacteria; order Enterobacterales; family Morganellaceae; genus Photorhabdus; species Photorhabdus aballayi. The sequence goes on from NZ_JAPFCD010000046.1 coordinate 15,823, forward strand.
ATGCCTGCACATTGGGCAATCGTTGCAGATTCTCTAATCCCTGTTCAATATCCCGCAAATCCAACAAGCCACCTTCCCGAGCCGGTATAGCGGTATACAATGTCGCGTATTTGTCTGCATCATCAGCATAACGGATATGCCGCACCATTCCCGGCACTACATTCAGTTTCAGCTCACCCTGACTCAAATTTTGTTCGGGAGCCAATACCCGCGTTGTCACCCAACCATGATAAATCAGCCGGTTTTGCATATTACTCATCAACAGACTGATACCCTGTGTGCCCAAACATCGCCCATTAGCCAAATCAGCCAAACGTTGTAATGGCAGCCAATGGGGTAAAGTTTCCCGGCCGGATAGCCCGACTTTATGGATCACAAAACAGGGTGATTCTTTAGGAAATACTAGTCGTGAAACTGATGCCGTATCATCTGAAAGACGCACGGTTGGGGCCTTGGCCTCCAGACGCTGTTCCTGCGCCTGCTGTTGCTGTTTTTGATGAATAAAGGGTTGGTCATCGGCCTGTACGGGAGATATTGCGAATACAGCCCATCCAGCCAGCCCTGCGATCATTTTATTGGAAGTTACCATTATCATCGCTGAACCAATTATTATACTTAATTTTTATTTAATAATTCAGTGGGGAATTTGAGATAAAGTATTATGGTTGAAGTTGTTTTATTTTCAAGTTAATTGGCTGACCCTTAATCACAAAGGCAAACATTTAGACCATTTAACTATAAACATGCAATAAAAAGGCAAAAAACCAATATTACTAGCACATACCATGTATAACATTAAGAATATTAATCTAATATTTAGATTAACGAAAAAACAAAAGTACCATGAATATGATTAAAAAAAATAATAAATATCATGATATTCAAATATTCTTAAAGACAGACAATTCATCCCTTAAATAATAAAACCTATTGTACTATTTTCCTCCAGACTGAATTTTTTACGCCGCCACCAGAATGTTGAATATATATAAATCCCAAACTTCCTCACATCAGCCGCGTATCCGTACCTGCACTACGTAGATTTCCGCTTCAATGTTCGATAGGTTTTATCATGGTCTGCTTGGAGCCAAGATATTTTTCCTTATTAACTTGTTTCAACTACCTTTCAGAATACTATTTACTGAATTCATATAATATTCACAGCATTCAATATATTGATTATATTTTAATTATTATGCGAAACCACATCAGATTTAAATAAAATAAAAAAATAATAACAATAGTAAAATCTTGACTAAATAACTTATATTGCAATTATCATTTCATTTATTTTTCAATAAAAAATCCGGTATAAGAATATATACCGGATTATTATATCAAGGTTAAATCATTAATATATTATACCCGTTATCTTTCAAGTTGCCTCTTTGTTGGCTGCGTTCGCTCACCCCGGTCACATAGTTATCTATGCTCCCGGGGATTCACTCCCTTGCCGTCGCGATGCATCTTGAAATCCATAGGGTATAGTATTACACCGCCTCCTTATCACAACCGGTTGCCAGCGCCATATTTAAGGCCTGAGCTAAAGCAATTTTATTCTCATCATCTTCCAATAAACTAAAGTGGTCACCCGGAATAGCAATGAGCTTAAGCGAAGTATCGGCTATTATCTGCGCCCAACCTAGCGACGAATCGATATTTAAAGGCTCTGACTTTTCATCCGCCACAAAAGAAATAGATGGGTAAGGTTCCACCGCATAAAACTGATGCAACGTTACCGTTAATGCTGGCGGCTCATAATTTCTGACTATTTGCTCATAATGCTCCATCTGTTCCCAACGCTTCGCCATTAAGTCAGCACTCAAATTGACGGGATATAACGCCAACTCCTGCGCCGTTGCAATAAACTGCACCAAATTCAACTCATCAATTCGTTGATACAACGCCGCAACCTGTTCAGAATGTTCTTCCCCTAATTGCCTGACCAATTCGGTAAAAAATTGATGTTTTGGTTGCGCTATCTGCTGACCAAAACAATGAGGGACAAGCGTGTCAATCAGCCCCAGGAAATTAACCCGTTCGCCAGTACTCAAAAGTTGTTGGGCGATGGCATAAGCCAATACTCCACCAGAAGAGTAACCCCCTATCCGATATGGGCCTACCGGTTGAACAGATTTCATCAAGGTGATCATTCTGGCAGCTTGCTCTTCCATCGTTGACATCGGTTCTTCACTGATGGCAGGCCAAGGCAGCGCATAAATCGGATAGCCCGACGGAATATGCTGAGCCAGCCCGAAAGCATAGGAATAGTCACCCATGCCACTGGGAACAAAGAACAACGGCAATCCTGTTCCATCAGGTCGTACCGATATGGCGCTGTTTTGCGGTTGATATAGTAAATCTGAGGCGATTTTTGCAGCCAGTTCAGCTAACACCGGGAATTGGAACAGGGTATTCAATGTGCAAACCATCCCTCGATCAGCGGCAATATTCGTCATTCGCATAGCGAGCAGTGAATGGCCTCCCAATGCGAAGAAGTTATCATGTCGGCTGACCTGCTCAACACCCAATAACTCACACCAAATAGCCGCCAGAGCTGTCTCGGTTTCCCCTTGCGGCGCTTCATAAACCTGACGAGAAAAATCTTCCTCCCGCGGTGCCGGTAAGGCCCGGCGATCCAGTTTGCCGTTCGGAGTTTGCGGGAAGGTATCCAGACGCACAAAAGCTGACGGCACCATATAATCTGGCAAAATGGCACTCAGATGAGCACGCAAGCTGGCTGTCAAACCTTCATGCGCTTCCGCTGCCACATAAGCGACCAAATGCTTGTCGCGGCCATCCTCCCACACCAACACCGCTGCCTCTTGCACTGCCGGGTGTTCCAACAACCGGATTTCAATCTCTCCTAGCTCAATCCGGAAACCGCGAATTTTTACCTGCTCGTCGTTACGGCCCAAAAATTCTAGATTGCCGTCCGGCAAGTAGCGGGCCAAATCCCCCGTGCGATACATCCGCGCACCAGATACCGGACTAAAGGGATCAGCTATAAAACGTTCCGCACTCAGTTCCGGCTGGTTAAGATAACCCCGTGCTACACCGACGCCGCCAATATACATTTCACCAACGCAGCCTAATGGGACGGGCTGACCGTATTTGTCCAGTAGGTAGACACAGCTATTTTTAAGCGGCCGGCCGATAGAACTATCATCTGTCGGGGATGATATCTCCTTGCAGGTCGCCGTCACGGTATTTTCCGTCGGGCCATAGGCGTTCAACAATCGAGGTCGATGGGTTTCTCGCGCAAACCACTCCTGAATAGCGCTCTTTTTAACTGCTTCACCCCCAATAATGATGAACCTGAGGCAATCCGGTAGCGGTAATGCATTGTTTCCGGCAATCAGTTCAGACCAAAATAACGCTGGCAGAGACATTACCGTAATACGGTTCTGACAGGCTAAGGCAATAAATTCCTGCATTGAAGTCAGCCAGCGCTCATCACGCATGACCAATGTGGCGCCATTACATAATGACAAGCAACATTCTTCTACTGAAACATCAAACGCAAAAGAAGCAAATTGTAACAACCGATCTTGTGCAGTGACCACATAGGTCTCATTAAAACCTAGATGACGTTGATACACCGCTTGGTGTTCTATCATCACCCCTTTCGGCTGCCCGGTTGAACCGGAGGTATAGATGACATAAGCCAGATGTTGTGGCGTCAACTCGGCTACCAGTGGGTTACTGTCCGGCTGGTCTGGCAGAATATTCGAGTCAAGTACCGTTAGCCCGACCAGTGCCTGTTCACCAAGCGCCGCCCGGCCAGCTTCATCAACCAGTACCACGAGCGGCTCCGTGTCACTCAGAATATACACCAGACGTTCTCCCGGATAAGTCGGGTCCAGCGGCACATAAGCCCCGCCAGCTTTCAGTACCGCCAACAGCGCCGCCACTATCGCCGGTGAACGTGCCATACAAATCGCCACCCGCTGATCCGGCATGACGCCCAATGCAATCAGTTGATGGGCAAGTCGGTTGGCGCGAGCATTTAATTCAGCATAGCTGAAATGCTGCTCTTCATACACTAACGCGGTCGCCTCCGGGGTTCTCTCTACCTGTTGTTCAAACAGTTGGTGAATACATAATGGGTCAGGATACGGGTTTTCCGTGGTATTCCAAGTTTCCAGTAACAATGTACGTTCCGTTTCAGGCAGGATGTTCAGCGCACGTACTGGCGTCTCCGGGGCTTGTTCAAGCGCGTCCACCAGACTTTCCAGCGCCTGTTGCATATAACCGCATAGCCGATCAGGCTCAAACGGCTGCACCACCAAGGCGGTCAGCCCCAACGTGGAACCACCGTCTTCTATCGACAGTCCAAACGGATAGTTCGTTCGTTCCTGTCCGTCCAGAAATTCAATACCGCTGATGATATCATCCGACGTTGCCGATAAGGCATTGTGTCGATAGTTGAACAGAGCGCTAAAGAGTGGTGTACCGCTGGCGATACCACTGCACCGCTGAGCCAACGCCAGTGAAGCATGCTCATGCTCCAGCAATCCAGCCAGTCGCAGATGTACTGCACGCACGCTGTCCTGCACCGGAGTGTCATCAACATCCAGTCGTAACGGCAAGGTATTCATAAACAGCCCCATGCCATTATCTGCCCCTTCTCCTGCCTCCATGCGCCCAAACAGGACGGTGCCAAACACCACTTTCTCCTGCCCGCTGGTATGCGACAACACCTGCGCCCAGGCCAGATGACATAACGCCGCCAGACTGACGCCCAAACGCCGGGCCTGACTACGCAGGCGATCATTTAATGTCGCTGTTAGCGCCCGGTGAGCTTCCCTCATCTGAGATCCGTCACGATGCACCTCCGCCAGTCCGAATGGCAACGTTGGCTCATCCACCGCCGCCAACATCTCAGTAAAGAAACGGGTATGCTCTGCCTGACTCCTCCCAAACCGGGCCTGAGCCACCAGATTGCGGAAAGGAGCCGGCGCCGGCAGACTATCCCCCTGCCCGGTAAAATAGGCCTGCACTTCACGGTGCATCACTTCCAGCGTTTCATGATCGCCAATCAAGTGATGCTGCAATTCCAGTAAGAACCAGCGGCCATCGGTTTCCTGAGTGATGACAAAATGCAATAGCGGTGCCTGACTCAAATCAAGACGATAATGTCCCGGGTCAAAACGCCGGGTTAACTGGTCAATGACCGGGCCGTCAGCCGGGTCCAACGTTAGTTCCGTCACCGGCAATTGCGCCCGGCGCAAAACCACCTGCGCTGGAACGGATAACCCTTGCCAGATAAAAGCAGTACGCAAGATGTCATGGCGGTCAATCGCCTGTTGTACCGCCGCCAGATAACGATCCAGCAGAGATCGATTCTCAAAGATCACCGGGTAGAGCAACAGATACGGGTCGCCTGCCTGTTCCAACAAGTGATGGAACAGAATACCGTCCTGCAACGGCGACAGGGCATAGATATCCTGAATATTGGCGACTCCGCCCGGTACTTGCCCAACAATGCGATCAATATCAGTTTGAGTCAGATCAATCAGCGGCAACATCGCCGGCGTCAGCGCCGTGGTGGCAGGGGTAATGACGTTAGGCGGCACCACTACAACCTGATGCTGCCCCAATGTTTGCGCCAATTCTGACAACACCGGATATCGGAACAGATCACGCGCTGTCAACGCCAACCCCAGACGACGTAAGCGTTCAATCATGCGCACAGCGAGCAGGGAATGGCCGCCCAACACGAAGAAGCTGTCATGTCGGCTGATCTGCTCAATGCCCAATAACTCACGCCAAATGGCAGCGAGGGCGATCTCAGTCTCCCCTTGCGGGGCTTCATAAACCTGACGGACAAAATCTTCCTCTCGTGGCGCCGGCAATGCCCGGCGATCTAGCTTGCCGTTCGGGGTCTGCGGGAAGGTATCCAAACGCACAAAAGCTGACGGGACCATATAATCAGGTAAAATCGCACTCAAATATTCGCGTAAACCGGCAGCCAACTCCGTATTCGCTTCCGCTGCCACATAGGCAACCAGACGTTTGCCCTGCCCACTCTCCAGCGCCAACACCGCCGCTTCTTGTACTGACGGGTGTTCCATCAATCGGGTTGCAATCTCCCCCAGTTCAATTCGGAAACCTCGAATTTTTACCTGTTCGTCGTTACGGCCCAGAAATTCCAAGTCGCCATCCGGCAGGTAGCGAGCTAAATCGCCAGTGCGGTACATGCGCGCACCGGATACCGGACTAAAGGGATCAGGTATAAAACGTTCTATACTCAATTCCGGCTGGTTAAGATAACCCCGAGCCACGCCCACGCCGCCAATATACATTTCGCCAACACAGCCTAACGGTACCGGCTGACCATCTCTGTCCAGCAGGTAGATACGGGTATTTTTAACCGGCCGGCCGATAGAACGATCATCTGTCGAGAATAATATCTCCTTACAGGTCGCCGTCACGGTATTTTCCGTCGGGCCATAAGCGTTCAATAGTCGGGGACGATGCACTTCCCGTGCAAACCACTCCTGAACCGCGCTCTTTTTCACTGCCTCACCGCCAATGATGATGAGTCTGAGGCAATCCGGTAACGGTAATCCATTATCTCTGGCCACCAGTTCAGACCAAAATAACGCCGGCAGAGACATCACAGTGATTTGGTTTTGCCAGGCTAAGGCAATAAATTCTTGCATCGAAGTCAGCCAATGCTCATCACGCATCACTAACGTGGCGCCATTACACAATGACAAGCAGCATTCCTCTACTGAAACATCGAATGCAAAAGAGGCAAATTGTAACAACCGGTCTTGCGCCGTGACAGCATAGGTCTCATTAAAACCCAAATGACGTTGATACAGCGCCTGATGTTCTATCATCACCCCTTTCGGTTGCCCAGTTGAGCCAGAGGTATAGATGACATAAGCCAAATGTTGCGGCATCAATTCGGCTACCTGTGGGTTACTGTCCGGCTGGTCTGATTGAGTATTCGGGTCAAGTAACGTCAATCCTGCAAGCGTTTGTTCACCAAGCGCCGTCCGACCAGCTTCATCAATCAATACCACGGACGGGGCGGTATCATTCAAAATATACGCCAGACGTTCTCCCGGATAAGTCGGGTCCAGCGGCACATAGGCCCCACCGGCTTTCAGCACCGCCAACAGCGCTGCCACCACCGATGGAGAACGAGCCAAGCAAATCGCTACCCGCTGATCCGGCACTACGCCCAGCGCAATCAACTGATGGGCCAACCGGTTGGCGCGGGCATTTAATTCGGCATAACTGAAAGTCTGATCTTGATATTCTAATGCCGTCGCATCCGGGGTTTTCTCTACCTGTTGCTCAAACAGTTGATGAATACATAACGGGTCAGGATACGGAGTTTCCGTGGTATTCCAGGTTTCCAGTAATAATGTCCGCTCCGTTTCAGGCAGGACATTTAACACACGTATCGGCGTCTCCGGGGCCTGCTCAAGCGCTTCCACCAGACTTTCCAGCGCCTGCTGCATATAACCGCATAGCCGATCGGGATCAAACGGCTGTACCACTTGAGCAGTCAGTCCCAACGTGGAACCACCATCCTCCACCGACAACCCAAACGGATAGTTAGTCCGCTCCTGTTCGCCCAGGAATTCAATCCCGGACATCGTTTCATCCAGCGCCGCCGGTTGCTCATTATGACGATAGTTGAACAGAGCGCTAAAGAGTGGGTTTTCACCCTGAACACCACTGCACCGCTGGGCCAGCGCCAGTGAAGCATGCTCATGCTCCAGCAATTCCGCCAGTCGCAGATGCACCATATGCACACTATCCTGTACCGGGGTATCATCAATATCCAATCGTAACGGCAGGGTATTCATAAACAACCCCATGCCATTGTCTGCCCCTTCCCCTGCCGCCATGCGTCCAAACAGGACGGTGCCAAACACCACTTTCTCTTGTCCGCTGGTACGCGACAGCACCTGCGCCCAAGCCAGATGACACAACGCCGCCAGACTAACACCCAAACGCCGAGCCTGACTGCGTAGACGGTCATTTAACGTAGTGGTCAGCATCCGGTGGGCTTCCGTCATTCGAGATCCGTCACGATGCACCTCCGCCAGTCCAAATGGTAACGTTGGCTCATCTACTTCCGCCAACATGTCGGTAAAGAAACGGGTATGTGCTTCCTGACTTACGCCGAGCCGAGCCTGAGCCACCAGATTACGGAAAGGGGCTGGCGCTGGCAGGTGTTCTTCCCGCCCGGCAAAATACGCCTGAACTTCACGATGCATCAATTCCATCGTTTCATGGTCGCCGATCAAGTGATGCTCCAATTCCAGTAAGAACCAGCGGCCATCAGTTTCCTGAGCGATAACAAAATGCAGTAGCGGTGCTTGACTCAAATTAAGACGATAATGCCCCGGATCGAAACGCCGGGTTAGCTGGTCAATGACTGGGCCGTCAACCGGGTCTAGCGTCAGTTCCGTCACCGACAACTGTGCCCGGCGCAAAACCACTTGCGCCGGGGCTGATAATCCTTGCCAAATAAACGCCGTCCGCAGGATGTCATGACGATCAATCGCCTGTTGCACCGCCGCCAGATAACGGTCCAACAGAGACCGGTTAGCAAAGGCCACCGGATAGAGCAGCAGATAGGGGTCGCCTTCCTGTTCCAGCAGGTGGTGGAACAGAATACCGTCCTGCAACGGCGACAACGCATAGATATCCTGAATATTGGTTATCCCACCCGGCGCCAGCTCAACGATGCGGTCAATGTCAGTCTGAGTCAAATCAATCAGTGGCAACATCTCCGGCGTTAGCGCCGTGGTGGTGGGAGTGATGAGGTTAGGCGGTATTATCACGGCCTGATGCTGCCCCAACGCCAGGGCCAAGTCTGACAGCGCTGGGGACTGGAACAGATCACGCGCCGTTAGTGTCAATCCCAAGTGGCGCAGGCGCTCAATCATGCGCACAGCAAGCAGTGAATGGCCGCCTAATGCAAAGAAACTATCATGCCGGCTTATCTGCTCAATGCCCAATAATTCACGCCAGATAGCTGCCAGAGCGATCTCAGCCTCCCCTTGTGGGGCTTCATAAATCTGACGGGCAAAATCTTCCTCTCCCGGCGCCGGTAATGCCCGGCGATCTAATTTGCCGCTCGGAGTCTGCGGGAAGGTATCCAGACGCACAAAAGCAACCGGAACCATATAGTCAGGTAAAATCGCCCTCAAGTATTCACGCAAATCAGCAGCCAACCTCTCATGCGCTTCCGCCGCCACATAGGCAACCAGCCGTTTGTGCTGCCCGTCATCCAGCGCCAGCACCGCTGCCTCTTGCACCGCCGGATGTTCCACCAATCGGGTTTCAATTTCCCCTAACTCAACCCGGAAGCCGCGGATTTTAACCTGCTCGTCGTTACGGCCCAAGAATTCTAAGTCACCATCCGGCAGGTAGCGCGCCAAATCCCCGGAACGATACATCCGCGCACCGGATACCGCACTAAAGGGATCGGGTATAAAACGTTCCTCGCTCAATGCAGGCCGGTTCAGATAACCCCGAGCCACCCCGACGCCGCCAATGCACATTTCACCAACGCAACCTACGGGTACCAGTTCACCATATTGATCCAACAGATAGATGCGGGAATTTTTAACCGGCTGGCCGAGAGAACGGGCATCTTCCGGGGATAACACCTCCTTATAAGTTACCGTCACGGTATTTTCCGTCGGGCCATAACCGTTCAATAATTGGGGCCGGTAGCCTTCCTGCATAAACCAGTCCTGAATGGAGTTCCTTTTTACCGCCTCACCACCAATCATGATCAGCCGGAGACAATCCGGCAGAGGCAACCCGGCCTCTCTGGCCGCCAGTTCAGACCAGAATAAGGTCGGCAGAGAAATGATCGTAATACGATGTTGCCGGGTTAAAGCAATAAATTCCCGTACCGAAGCCAACCAGCTATCATCCCGGATAACCAGTGTGGCCCCATTGCATAATGCCGAGAAAAATTCTTCTACTGAAACATCAAACGCAAACGCGGCAAATTGCAACACCCGATCTTGCGCAGTAACGGCATAGGTGTCATTAACGCCCAGAAGACGTTGATAAATCGCCTGATGTTCTATCATCACCCCTTTCGGCTGCCCGGTTGAACCGGAGGTGTAAATCACATAGGCCAGATGATGCGGCGTCAATGCAGCCACAAATGGATTACTGTCCGGCTGGTCAGGCGAGATATTCGGGTCAAGCACTGTCAGCCCGGTCAGGGCATCTTCACCCAACGCCGACTGCCCGCTTTCATCAGCCAATACCACTGACGGCGCTGTATCATTCAAGATATACGCCAGACGTTCCGCCGGGTAGGTTGAATCCAACGGCACATAAGCCCCGCCAGCTTTCAGCACCGCCAGCAACGCTACTACCATCGCCGGGGTACGCGCTACACAAATCGCGACCCGCTGGTCCGGTATGACACCTAATTCAATCAGTTGATGGGCAAGTCGGTTGGCGCAGGCATTTAATTCGGCATAACTGAAACGCTGCTCCTGATATTCTAACGCCGTGGCTTCTGGGGCTTGCTCTGCCTGCTGCTCAAATAACTGGTGAATACATAACGGGTTAGGATCGGGGATTTCAGTGACATTCCAAGTTTCCAGTAGCAATGTACGTTCAGGCTCAGGCAACATATTAAGCTGCCCAACAGGGATTTTATCCCCTATCCTTTTCGATACTGCCAACACCTGTAAATGCTCGTTCATCCGCAAAACGACTTCTGTACTCAAGCGATTTTCATCGTAGAGCCAGCGAAAACCTCCCTGCTCATTTATCTGGAGGGTCAGCAATTCGCCGGATACCCTCTTATCTCGCGGCCTATCGCTCTTTATTAACGAGATAGCGATTCGCCACGGCCGGCTTGTCGCCAGCGCCGGGATAGCATGCAATGAAGGAGAACAAGAGAGGAGATCACAACTAAATGTACCGTGCTGCGCCAGCCGAGACAGCTCTTTATCAACCCAGTCAGCTACCTCATACCAAGGTTTATCAAACGCGACCTCAACGGCCATAGGCACCACCGGCGCCTGATCTGCTGATTCATCTTTTACCTCATCCACGCGCCAACCGACTTGGAATGCGGTCTGCTGAGTTAGACGCGCAAGGTAAACGACAAATACCTGCAACAATGTTTGCAATGACTCCTCTTCGCCATTTTTCGGCAAAGGAGGCTGCCAAGCGCTCATTGCCCATCTGGGTTCTGTTTGCTCTCCGTCGGTTTCGAAAGGTAGCTGGATGGGTTGCAAAGCAACAAGACGCTCATACCAGAATAATTCACTGGGGGTGAGTGTCTGAAGGATATTCTTTGTATTTTGAGTCTGTTGTGAAACGTCATTCGCGTCGGTTATATTTTTCGACGTCTGAGTTTTAAACGCACTTCCCGCTTTAGCAATGTTATTTTTCATTTACTACCTCAATGAATCTGTTAGAAATTTGAAAACCGTCATTCCCGACAGTCATCACTAATGTTTCTCTCCTACTTCTTGCCCAAAAATAAAAATAGACACATCAGCTATCCATCCAAAAGACTCAGATACCGGATGCCACTGCTCGATTAATTGACTGCAACTTTTGTTGACTGACGCCAAATTACATAATGAAAAAATTAACCATTAACTGCATTTATTATCCATAATTACCAAATAACCTTTACATTTTATCCATTCCCCATTAATACCTACTTAAAACCATTTCACAAAAAATCAAGTATTTTTAAAGACAAAACAGACCAGTTTATATTTAACTATCAGAATACTACTTTGACAATCACCTATAAAATAATCTCCATTCCAATAATAAAATGATATACTAATTCAAAATAAAGTTATTCAATAGGTATAAAATAATCCTGTGAATTCAATTATATCAAAATATAACGCCAAGCTAAAAATAATTCATAAAAAATTATTTTTCAACAATAAGACAATACCGCTAACGAATATACCAAAAATGCAAAAATAAAAATTATATTTAACTTAATTACATATATTCTGTAATAGTTAGAGCGTAAAAATATAGATATTATTATGTTAACAACCATCGAGAAACAATTTCAAATTAAAATAATTTAATTTTTCATTGCTTTATAATAATATACAGAGCAATCTATACACTACTCAATAATATTTACTGCTGCATAAAATAAATATCCTCCCATTTAAATGATTTAACTTTAAGACATTCTATATCTCATTTAAACTTTAAATATAAAAATAATTTTTTCACCACATATATTTATAACTAAATACCTATATTAAATTATTTATTGAAATCATAAAAAACAATAAAACATTAATTTAAATTTTATAATCAATATTATTTTGAAAATAGCACAAATATTAACATTTACCATCCAATATCGTATTTAATATTCCAAAACAAATAATTAAAAGCAAAGCACCCTCTTATATTTTCATATTTCAATTATTCAAGGTTAGCTATTTAGAATATATTAGCCACCTGTTATTTTTATAAATTTATACCCGTCATCTTTCAAGTTGCCTCTTTGTTGGCTGCACTCACTCACCCCGGTTACATAGCTCTCTATGCTCCCGGGGATTCGTTCACTTGCCGCCGCGCTGCAACTCGAAATCTATTAGGTATATTTATTCCTTCTATAATTCACATCCTTAAATGTTAATGATACAGCGGCTAAAATAGCCGGAATGGATAAAACGGCAAAAATACTACTGTAACTTAATTCAAGCTTGATCAGTTCTGCGCCAAATAAAGTACCGAAAATCCCGCCGAATCTGCCAAATCCTAACATCCAAGCTACCCCCGTCGCCCGGCAATGAGTCGGATAAAATTGTGCAGAGATGGCTCCCATCGACGCCTGAGCGCCATTTAGCGCCATCCCGGCAAGAAATATCAGAATACTCAATAATAATACATTTTCTTCCAGGCCAATAAAAAAGACCAAAATACCCGTTAGGGCATAATTAATTGCAACCACCTTATGAGGATTAATTCGATCCATTAACCAACCGGAAAAAATCGTACTTATTACGCCCCCAAAAGGAAATAATGCTGTCAGTGTTGCCGCCATGCTAATACTAAAACCAACATCGTTCATTAAAAATGGCATCCAACTTGTCAGAACATAAAAAACCAATGCTCCCATGCAATAAGTTATCCATAACATTGCCGTTCCAACTAAGAATCTATTGGATAAAACCGTTTTAATTGACGACTTATGTATAATTTCTTCTCCATCAAAGGTAAACTTGTTTATATCATCCAAATTATTGCCGGTCATTTTAGACAAAATTCGTCTTATATTATCCTCTGCTCCTCCTTTCAAAACAAGATACCTAAGTGATTCAGGTAATAAAGAAAAGAGAAATAGAGATAGAAATAACGGCAAAATACCGCCTAAAATCAAAACTCCCTGCCAACCAAAATATGGAATAATCCATGCAGAAATTACCCCGCCTATCGCTGCGCCAACAAGAAAACCGCAAAAAACAATATTGATTAACAAAGATCGCCGATTCTCTGGCGCATATTCAGATATTAAAGTTATTGCATTTGACATCGCGGCCCCAAGACCTAACCCCGTCAAAAAACGCAAAATAGTTAATGTCTGAATTGAATCTGCAACAGCGGTAGCAAGACTTAACAGGCCAAAAACAGTGACGGATATTGTCAACACTGACTTTCGACCAAACCGATCTGCAAGTGGACCCGCAAAAATCGAACCCAACGATAACCCAAAAAGGGCAGCGCTCATCGTCGGCCCAAGAACAGCACCTTCTACTTTAAAATCATTGACCACTGCTGATGCAATATACCCCATTAATACCGTGTCAAAACCATCAATAACGACAATTAAGAAACATAGAATTAATACCTGCCATTGAACTTTCGAAAACTTTTGATTATTAATAATATGTTGGATACTAATTGTTTTAGTGCTATTCACCTTGAACCACCAATGCCAAAAAATTCATTATCCTTAATTATAAAGATAAATTATCCGTTTAATAATAGATATAAAGAAAATTTATTTTTAATGTTTTCCGCATTACTTTTATTTACGTTAATATTATCACAATAAAAAATAACTAACGTTATTATTCCAAATTTATAATATTCCCATAAAATATTTCCATTGACTGACAATCATATCTTTAATTTAAAATCTCTGTCCTCTGTCCTCTGTCCTCTGTTCAGAACGAAACCATATCTGCCGGATTAAAGGTGCTTATTACTCCCAAAACACCCTTAGCCAACGGAATAGCTACCGGAGAGAGATAGGAACCCAACGGGAGACTCACGTGGTCAATGCGGGTAAGCACGGTAAAATCGTCATTGCGTCTGGTAAGATCGTCGCTGATAGCTTTGCCAATGCGCACTGTCTGCGCCACTCCATGACCACTCCAGCCATGCACCATATACACGGGTACTCTGTCGCCGCTCTTGCGGGCATCAGTGATGCCGTTCAGAGTCAGATCGCTGATCCCGCCCCAGGAATATTCTAGTTCGGCTTTTTCCAACTGCGGGAACACCGTTCTGATACGCCCAAGCAGATAGTTGTTCACATCACGCGGCGACCAAGAGTTTCCAGTACCCTGTCCACCGAACAGCAGGCGGTTGTTGCGCACCGCACGATAGTAATCGACCTGTAACTGTGTATCGTAGACCGGCAGATCTGACGGGATCAGCTCTTTGACATCCACTGGCAACGGCGGCGTTACCGCCACGTAGGAGAAAAAAGGCACTGTGGTGGAAGGGCCAGAGATAAACTCACCCGTGGAAGTATGCACACCCAATACCACCGCCTTACTTGCCCTGATAACCCCCCGCTCAGTTTCTACGACTGCGCCGCTAGCATCCTGCCTGATGCTCTTCACTTTCGTGCTGTCATAGATTCGCCCACCCAGTCTGGCAAAACCATAAACCAAGCCACGCAACAGCGCCAGAGGCTGGACCTGCCCACCGATACTGTCGATATTTGCTCCATGATAAATGTTCGAACGCACATACTCTTCCTGCAATTGGTGCGGTCCGATAACCTTCATCGCCGCATCTCCCAGATGGCGCCGGGCATCGGCATTAGCCACCAGCGGCCCCATGTGGCCTGCGTGCAGCGCAGCGGTGATATGACCATATTTACGGTCACATTCGAAACCATAACGCTCACGGAGTTCATCCACGAGATTCATCGCTTCAACAGATACAAGACGCCATAAGCGTTTCGCCTCATCGAATGAAAGTTTTTCCAGCACAGTTTTAGCGTCCCAGCGTGCAATCCCTGGGGTCATCTGCCCCCCATTGCGGCCAGAAGCTCCTGAACCAATGTTATCCTTTTCAACCAGAATCACGTCCACTCCCGCCTCAGCAAGATGCAATGCCGTGGAAGCCCCCAGCAACCCACCGCCGATAACCGCAACCTCGCAGTTCTGATCTCCGGGCAGGCTTCCAAAAGCCGGCCAGTCAGCCAAAGAAGCTTCATAATAGTTGGCTGGCATGGCGTCAGCAGCAGCGTCTTTATGCCAGCTCCAGATGCGCGAATCCAATCCCAACCGGCTAACTCTATGCTGCGCATCCTCCAACAGTGTCGGCCGGAGCTTATCAACATTGACGGCCGAAGCATCGGCTGCGGTTAAGGTCCGGGCGAACAGGGATAAGTTGGGAAGTACGGATGAAAGCACTCCCGCCCCGGCGAGCGTCGCCACGGTAGAGATAAAGTCTCTTCTATTCATTGTCATTTCAGCACTCCTGTTATGATCTTGAAATCACCCACTGGCCGGGTCTGGAGAGTTTCCCTATGAGTGAGTCCGGCTATCTGAGCTATATTTATTACTGCCAAAGCTCCCTTTCAGACCGGCGAGAATCAGCAGAATAACAGTGCCGATAAACGGTATGAGATGCAGCAATAACCACCAAGCGCTACAGTTGATGTCGTGCAGGCGGCGGGCATTCACAGCTAGCGCGGGCAAAAACGTGAGCAGCAAATAGACAGCGCTGAACCAGCCCATATAAACTTCAGGATTGGCAACGGCAAAATATCTTTCAAGGAAAGAGATAATAAATACAACCAGGATCTGGAACAGAACGAAGCACCAGAACTCCTTACGTCCGGCTCGCCCTCTGAAGCATGCATAGTTCTTTAATACATTTAAATACCAACGCATTGTTATCCCCTCTTGTGAGGCAGCAGGTTCTATCTACTGTTCAGCTAGATCGAGCAGCACAGACTCCAGAATGTTGAGCGCTTCATCAAAAACGTTATTTTGTATGGTCAGCGGCGGAAGGAAACGAATCACGTTGCCATGTACACCGCACATCAGCAAGATCAGACCGCGCTCCAGCGCTTTCTGACGTACCGCGTTGGTAAAGCTGGCATCGGGTTCCTGACTGTCCGCATGGTTAAACTCCACCGCAATCATCAGCCCAAGCCCCCGCACGTCGGCAATCTGCGGGACACGCGGGCGCAGTTCATGCAGACGCTGTTTTAGCTGGTCTCCCAACTGCGTCGCCCGTACATTCAGCTGTTCTTCTTCGATCACATCCAATACCGCATGGGCGGCCGCAATCGCCACTGGGTTACCGCCATAAGTTCCCCCCAGACCACCAGGCACTACAGCATCCATCAACTCTGCCCGTCCCGTTACAGCCGCCAGCGGTAAACCGCCCGCCAGACCTTTCGCCATAGTGGTCAGATCGGCAACAACTTCATAATGCTCCATAGCAAACAGTTTGCCCGTACGCGCGAAGCCGGTCTGGATCTCATCAGCGATAAGTACAATGCCGTGGCAATCGGCAATCTCACGCAGAGCGTTGAGCAGCTCGGGAGGAGCAGGATAGAAACCGCCTTCACCCTGTACCGGTTCGATGATGATGGCCGCGACGCGCGTAGGCTCAAGATCGGTTTTAAAGAGATTTTCCAGCGCATTCAACGTTTGTTCCACACTAATGCCATGCAACCCGACTGGAAACGGAACACGGTAAACGTCGCTAACCAGCGGGCCAAACCCCATTTTGTACGGTGCAACTTTGCCGGTTAATGACATACCGAGGAAGGTACGGCCATGAAAAGCGCCGCTGAAAGCTACCACACCACTGCGCCCAGTAGCGGCACGCGCGATCTTCACGGCATTTTCCACCGCCTCAGCCCCGGTAGTGACAAAGACGGTCTTCTTCGCAAAATTACCAGGCACCAAGCAGTTCAAACGTTCGGCCAGCGCTACATAATTTTCGTAGGGCACCACCTGATGACAGGTGTGGGTAAACTGTTCCAGTTGTTCTCTGGCTGCCGCGATGACCCGCGGATGGCGGTGGCCGGTATTCACCACGGCGATACCGGCGGCAAAATCAATATAACGTTGCCCCTGAACATCCCAAATTTCAGCGTTTTCCGCACGCTCCGCATAGACTTGCGTGGTCACGCCCACGCCTTTTGCAATAGCCGCGCTGCGTCTTTTAGCTAACATAGATTCAGTCATAAATGAAACCTCCTTAGCAATCTGAAATAAGCGGGCTTCAGCAGACAAACGCCCGATGTGAATAGCGCCCAAGGCTGGCAGAAGTAGCCGATCCAGCGTCGAAACCAGCATACCCGCCGCCACAACGCCGGCAAAATCCTCAACGATGAGTACCAAGTGGGCTATTGTGATCGTGTAGGCTCCGTTGCAGACATCATCCACATAGGGACCATTGATCAACGCATATCTGCCTGTGTATGGGCATCCGGTTACGTCGCGACCGCAAGCTTCACGCTATGGTCGATCACTGCACTGTGAAATCCGCTAGTTTATCTAAAGCCACCAACCGCAACGGGTGATATTTCCGCCGCGGCGGGTATCGATTAACTCTAAAAAATACCGTGGCGATGCAGCGCTTTTGTATCCTCCGGTACCGGGGTGATAGCATCCCAAAGTTCAGCCACTTTGCCGTTCTCAATGCGCCATAGTTCGAAATAGCTGTGACGCGCTCCGGCGATACTCCCCTCCGAATGAGTCAGAACAAACTGCCCATCGGCTACCGTACGGTGAATTTTAGTGTAATGCAGCCCCTGCCCCCCATCCCTGAGTTGCTTAAGAAACGAGATAACGGCTGCCGTGCCATCGGCAATATCAGGGCTGTGCTGACGAAACAATTCACCATTAGTGTAGTTTCCAAACTCTTCGTAGTGACCCTCGATCAGGGTGCGTGTAAAAAAGTTGACCACCAGCTCGCGATTCTTCTCTCTGTCATGGTCATGGCCTGCTTCAGTCGGGCCATCTAACTGAGTCCGGCCACTGACGTTGGGTGCAGCCTGCGGCACCAGGCCGTCCCAGTGCTCTACGATTAAGCCGTCAGCAACCCGGTACAGATCGAAACCGACCAACGGCCGGTCGTCTAATCCCGTAAAACGACCGTGGATGACGACTAGATCACCATCTTGTAGTAGACGATACGTTTCGTGATGCAGTTCAGGATGTGTCCAGACCAGCTCACGCAATCCGGCAAGACCATCTTTGACCAACGGAGAATGTTCAATGAAATGCGGCGCAAAATAACGCTCAAGCGCCCCTACATCACGGTCAGTAAACAGCTCATGGTGCGCACGCGACACCAAGTCGCGTGGAGATCTATTCTGAATCATTACGGATGTCCTGTGTCAGTCGTTGGAACTCATCACGTGCTTGATACGCGTATATTCATCGAAGCCATAAGCCGACAGATCTTTACCATATCCGGAGCTCTTGAAGCCGCCGTGCGGCGCTTCTGCCGTAAGAGGAATATGGGTGTTAATCCAGACGGTACCGGAATCGAGTTCACGTGATAGGCGCAACGCGCGGCTATGGTCGCGGGTCCAGACACTGGCGGCCAGCCCGTATTTCACATCGTTAGCTTTCTCTATGGCATCCTGTTCATCGCGGAACTTTTGCACCGTGATAACCGGGCCGAAAATCTCAGTCTGGATTGCTTCGTCGTGCTGCTCCAGACCGGTAATTACCGTAGGTTCAAAGTAATAACCCGAACGTTCGGCCTGACGGCCTCCTGTTTCGATACAAGCATGAGCGGGCAAACGCGCAATGAACCCTTTGACCTGCTCCATCTGACGAGCATTATTGAGCGGCCCATATAGCGCCTCTTCATCTTCCGGAGAGCCAAAGCGGGTAGCCTTAGCTGCCGCCGCCAGTTTAGCAACGAAGGTATCGTAAACAGATTCATCCACCAACACACGCGAGGCTGCCGTACAATCCTGACCCGCATTGAAATACCCCGCGGTAGCAATGGTCTCCACCGCTTTGTCCATATCCGCATCGGCGAAAACAACCACAGGCGCTTTGCCACCCAACTCCAAATGTGCTCTGGTGAGATTAGCCGCCGCCGAAGAGGCAACCTGCAAACCTGCGCGCACGGAACCCGTGATGGAAACCATAGCTGGCGTTTTGTGTGAAACAACCAGAGCGCCCGCGCTGGCATTACCCAACACCACGTTGAATGCGCCTATAGGGAAGAACGGAGCGGCCAGTTCAGCCAGCAACAGAGTACTTTCCGGCGTGGTATCGCTTGGTTTGAGCACCACAGTATTACCCGCTGCCAGCGCAGGCGCTATCTTCCATACCGCCATCATCAGCGGGTAGTTCCACGGGGTAACTTGCCCCACCACGCCCAGTGGTTCGCGCCGGATGCTGGTCGTCATATCAGGAAGATATTCAGCAGTCGCTTTACCTTCCAGAAAACGGGCGGCGCCGGCGAAGAAACGGATATGATCTACTGACGTCGCAACTTCCTCAGAAGCAATCAGATGCTTGAGCTGCCCCGTATTGCGGCTTTGCGCTTCGATCAGACGCTCAGCGTTTTTTTCCACTGCATCGGCTAATGCCAGCAACGCCTGCTGACGTGCTGACGGTGTGCTGCGCCGCCAGATCTTGAATGCCTCTTTAGCCCCTGCATAAGCTTCATCAACATCCGCTACAGTCGCGTTAGGAGAATGCGCATAGGTTTCACCAGTGACCGGGCTTACCAGGTCAAAATATTCGGAACCTTTAGATTCAACATACTGACTATTAATAAAATGCCTGAGCGTTGGTACCGCCATAAATTTCCCCCTAATGGATTGGATAATATAAAATATAACCTATAACTTAATATATTCAATTACTATATAGATGTTAATTTTTCAACTAAAAAATAAAAATAAAAGAGTAATTAGACACATAGATATAAATTTCGACTCTCCTGTTCAGGAAAATATGCCAATCTGTGAGCAGGATCGAGAATTTTTTTAACCAGAAGAAAAAACTCTGGAACCATTCTTCGTTAGGATTATTTCCAATCGAGTCAATATTCACACATTGCTCAATTTCTAAAATTAATATTAAAAAACAAATTATTACTTGATAAAACACGATGAAAAACATAATAAAAAATATATCTTTAATTCACAGGAATTATATTTTCAAGCTTAACATTATCTCATACAGAAATTATTCTTCTTGGTATACAACTGGCAACTCATCAGAATACTGCTCGTCATAATAATGGTTCATTGCCTGCGCCTCTTGATGTCCATAAAGTTTAAAGTGATATTGAATATGATATTATTCACGACTTCTTTAGTAGATTAATTAACACAGGTATTGATGGTAAATTAAATACCAATTTGGCAGTTAGTTGGGAAGTCAAAGATAATAAAGTGTGGTTATTTCATTTAAGAGAAAGAATAAAGTGGTCTGATGTTCTCCTATTACTGCCCATGATGTGGTTTTTAGTTGGCAACGTTTAATTGATTCGAGGGGTTTAAGGTGAGTAGACCCCCATGTGAACATCTGTAGGGTATGTTAAAGTTAAACTTGGCGTTTTAGGATATGATGAACGATGAAGAAAAACACCACACCTACATTGCATGATGCTATTTTTAAGCAGTTCCTGACACATCCGGATACTGCCAGGGATTTTCTGCAATTTCATCTACCGCCGGCGTTACTCGAAGTGTGTGATCTGGAAACGCTGCAACTGGCGTCAGGGAGTTTTATCGAAGACGATCTTCGACCGTACTACAGCGACGTGTTGTATTCGTTGAAAGCTGGTAAGGGTGATGGCTACGTGTATTGTCTGATTGAGCATCAGAGTTCACCGGACAAGCATATGGCATTTCGGCTGCTACGCTATGCGATCGCTGCGATGCAACGTCATCTTGATGCTGGTCATAAAACGTTACCTCTGGTGATACCGATATTGTTCTACCAGGGAAAAGTCAGTCCATATCCGTATTCAATGAGCTGGTTGCAAGAATTTGATGACCCTAAACTGGCCGGCGAACTCTACAGTAACGATTTCCCGTTGGTGGATATCACCGTCATTGCCGATGACGAAATCATGAAACACCGACGCATGGCCGCGCTTGAGCTGCTACAGAAACATATTCGGCAGCGCGACCTGGCTGATTTACTTGAGCAATTGGTCACATTATTGCTTGAAGGATACACCACTCAGGAACAACTGGTTTCTGTGATAAACTACATGTTGCAGGCGGGAGAATCCCACAACCCGGCTGCTTTGTTGAATACTCTGGCATTACGCGTGCCACAGCATGAGGAAGCTCTGATGACTATCGCTGAAAAACTGCGCCTTGAAGGCGAAGAACGCGGAATTCAGAAAGGTATACAGAAAGGTATACAGCTGGGCGAACAAAAAGGCCGTAAAGAGGAAGCGATTAAGATTGCCCGCACTATGTTAGTTAGTGGTCTTGATCGCACGACTGTTATGAAAATG
>NZ_JAPFCD010000047.1:0-37277 GCF_026153155.1 Photorhabdus aballayi
ACGGCGACCTTAACCAGCACGGCAGCGGTGAAGAATGTGCGGGTATCGGCGAGGGCGGCGGCGAACCCGTCGTGGGTCGAGGCTGATCGAAAGGTGAGCTTTGAGGAGCTGAGCGGCAGTTATCATGTTACCCGCGTGACGGTGGAAGTGGATAAAGACAAGACGCGCTACAACAACGGTTCTGACAGTTATACCTTCACGGCGACGGTGGTGGATGCGTATGGCAAACCGGTAGCGGATAAACTGATCGAGATTGAGTGGCAGACAGAGCCAGCGGAGGCCGGGTTAACCCTGACGAAACAGAGCAATCCGGTAAGTAACGCGCAGGGGCAGGTCACGGCGACCTTAACCAGCACGGCGGCGGTGAAGAATGTGCGGGTATCGGCGAAGGCGGCGGCGAACCCGTCGTGGGTCAAAGCCGATAGCCCGGTGAGTTTTGAAGAGCTGAGCGACAGTTATCAAGTCACCGGCGTAACGGTGGAAGTGGATAAAGACAAGACGCGCTACAACAACGGTTCTGACAGTTATACCTTCACGGCGACGGTGGAGGATGCGTATGGCAAACCGGTAGCGGATAAACTGATCGAGATTGAGTGGCAGACAGAGCCAGCGGAGGCCGGGTTAACCCTGACGAAACAGAGCAGCCCGGTGAGTAATGCACAGGGGCAGGTCACGGCGACCTTAACCAGCACGGCAGCGGTGAAGAACGTGCGGGTATCGGCGAAGGCGGCGGCGAACCCGTCGTGGGTCAAAGCCGATAGCCCGGTGAGCTTTGAAGAGCTGAGCGACAGTTATCAAGTCACCGGCGTAACGGTGGAAGTGGATAAAGATAAGACGCGCTACAACAACGGTTCTGACAGTTATACCTTCACGGCGACGGTGGTGGATGCGTATGGCAAACCGGTAGCGGATAAACCGATCGAGATTGAGTGGCAGACAGAGCCAGCGGAGGCCGGGTTAACCCTGACGAAACAGAGCAATCCGGTAAGTAACGCGCAGGGGCAGGTCACCGCGACCTTAACCAGCACGGCAGCGGTGAAGAATGTGCGGGTATCGGCGAGGGCGGCGGCGAACCCGTCGTGGGTCGAGGCTGATCGAAAGGTGAGCTTTGAGGATCTGAGCACTAGCTATCATGTTACCCATGTAACGGTGGACAAAGAAGGCCCGCTCTACAACGAAGGCACTGATGCTTACACCTTCACGGCGACGGTGGAAGATGCGTATGGCAATCTGGTAGTGGATAAGCCGATCGATATTGACTGGCAGACAGAGCCAACGGTAGACGGGCTAAAACTGACGAAGCAGAACAATTCGGTGAGTAATGCGCAGGGGCAGGTCACCGCGACGTTAAGCAGTACAGTGGTAGCGATTGATGTACAAGTGTCTGCCAAAACGGCTACTCAGCAGACGCCGGTGAAGGTGGATAAAAAAATCAGTTTTATCAGTCCTGATGAGCTTGCTTCTCTGACTGTTAGTCCAGATCACGTAACAGAAGGAGAAGGCGAGGGGCATACTTACACCTTTACTGCCACGGTAAAAGATTTTTCCGGGCAGGCGAAAAGCGGTGTTGCGGTGGTTTGGAGTGCAACAAATAGTAAGGGAATTGCTATTACTGATAAAAACTTGGTTACTCAGGTAGTGGGTGATGGTAAAACAGATGCTGATGGGAAAGCGCAATATCAGATATATAGTAAAAGTGGCGGGTTTATTGCTGTTATGGTAACGGCCAAAGTGAATGATTCATCTGTTGGCTCTAAGAATAAAACGGTAGAAATTAAGGCTAATGAGCAGGATGTTACTGGCTTCTTTATATTGGATTATGACCCTGTGGATGGAAAAGGATACGGGCCTTTGGTTCCAAAAGAAAGAATGAATTTTGCTTGGCCAAAAATGAAGTTTGTCCCCGAGTATTTGCCTGGAAAATTAACTATAGCTGGTTATACTGGAGTATATGACTCAAGTAATAGGAACATAGTTGATGTGGATGGAGAGTATTTTCGAGTTAAAAAAACAGGAACAGTTACATTAACTGCGACGTTTACACACCCAATATCTGGTCGGTATTTAAAATATATTATTCCTGATGTGAAAATTGACCACTTTGTAATTATTGACTCTAGCCCGGGAGGGCCGGGGATTGGTATAGTTTTCTCGGGGGATCGTATTGACAATAGTAAACCTTTACCTCGTTGTACAAGAGGAAATAGGATACAAGAGAGTGATCTTGGTGAATCAATTGATTATCTGGTTAATAATTTAAATTTAAATCTTATTGAGAAGGGTTTATTAGGAGATCCACGGAGGGGGTTAAATGCTAACGGAGTAAGAATGGGAGGGCTACAAAAAAATGAGACAAGTATTCAGGCTCATTTTTTGGATAACAACGTTCGAAATGCATTGCCTTATTCATTGGCTTATGTAGTTTTATGTGAAGAATAGGGAGGAAATAATAGGTAGTAAGCATTATTGTAGAAGAACGTTATTTTGATAGGAAATTAGGTGTTTATCACTTATTGGTGTTTAATTTTAATATGAGATTTAATATGTAGACACTTACAGCAGATATAGTTTCGGGAATAACGGTTTTAGAAGCGTGCTCAGTTGCCATTACTGTGAATTATAGTGAAAACGTAGCCATGTTATCTTCTTGTTATTTTAACAGATTCAGCCCCTAATGAGCCGCGACAGGTTGCTCGTACATTAGCTGTAGCTAGAATTTTTACTCACAAAGATCATTTAGCACTTGGACCGAGAGGGAAAATCAATGTATGGGAGAGGGGTTAGATTCAGTAGTTATTACTATTGATCCTTATACATTTACCAAGGAATATGTGGAGGTTGGAGTAAGTGTTATTAGCTTAGTCAGGCGCTTTTTTCATATGTGGACTCATATGCTGATGGTTTCTGGCTTAGTTTTCTGAATATGCGGAGGAAACACTGTATCCCATTTTATAATACCTTTTGGATAAAGAATAGATTGCTATTACAGTAATGACTAGAGTAAATGGTTTATTTATATGACAAACAGGCAGGAGGTAATAGAGAGTAAGCATCGTTGTATAAACGCATTATTTTGATAGAAAATTAAGTGTTTGTTACTGATTGGTGTTTAACTTTAATATGAGGTTTAATATGTCAACATTTACAGCAGATATAGTTTCAGGAGTAACGGTTTTAGAAGAGTGCCCGGTTGTTATCACTGTAACTTATTCAGGCGATGATACTCACAAAGTAACGGATTCGACTGACATAGTGCACGATAACCCGAAAAATACCAGTTTTGATGATATCCCTCGTATTTCGAGAGATGTTGAGAAAAATACCTGTACTGCGAAATTTGTTGTTACTGCTACTTCTGGCGCCGGTGATTTCACCATAACATTTTCAATGGATCAGGCGACGGACCCCGATGCTAAATTGGAAATTGCATGTCATTCTATTGATAAAAATGGTTTTTCATATGCAGCGTTTGAACCTATCATTATTGGCGATTCGTTGATAAAAGACTTATCTCCGGCAGCAGATAATGAGCAACCTTCTGGACTTAATGGTAGCCTCCTCGTTAATCTATATGCGCTGAGTAAAACAAATGATCCGTTACCCTATTTTCAAATTCCTCTGGTAATTGATAATTTAGTACGTATTTTTGGGTATGATGGCGATCGACTTACGGAAGAAATATTTCCTTTTATTCAAGAACTGGATAACAACAAATACTATATTAATACGAATAATGAAGGTTTTGTTGCCTTAAAGGTTTTTCCCAGTCAGGAGGAGGGGGGGAACTATGCAGTTAATATGTTCACCGATTTGCAGGGTTTTTCAAAAAAATCTTCATCAAATATTCTGTTTATTACAGAAGACGTTGCTCCAACGCTTGTGAAGCCAGATATTGAAGAATTGAATGGTGATAGGTTAACGCCATCAGTAGGAAATAGCAGTACAGGTTTTCATGTAAGTATCCCGTTCTATGAAGGTGTTAAACTGAAAGATAGAATTTTTTTAATGATCAAAGAAGGTAATAATGAAACGCAAAGCATGTCTGCTGTCATTACTGATCTGAGTCAGTTGGATATACCATCTATTCTAGTGCCATATGCTAGTGTTCCAAATATTGGCAATAATGGGTTATATTATTACGTAGCTGATGTAATAGGAAACATAACTATATCATCCGCCCTCTATTTTGATTTGACAAAGTCAGTACCAAATATACCACCAGAGATTAAACGTATATTAGCGAGACCTAGAATTTTTAATCATAAACGACAGGAGGAATTTAGCTGGCCAGGTAAGATTAGTCTTAAATATATTTTAGGTGGAGGGTTGGATGCCCATATTGATGTGGGTAAAAACAGTGGGATAGAGGTAAACAGTGTTATTAATGTACGTATTTACGTTAATGGTATTATCAATGAGGAGCCATCTTCGAAAATTTATTCTATTGAACCTCATACGGTAACTGCCGACGAAGCGGCGGTAGGAGAGGCTATTATTCTGCTTGGTATGGCACCCTTTATGAATGTAGACTCGCATTTTGATGGTACGCCAGGCTCGGTTTATATCACTTACAGCGTAGGCCAAAATGAATCTAAGATTTGGTTTGGACATATTGATACTGTTCCACCTAGGAAATAAATTTAACTGATTGAGCTTTTAACTGTTTGTTGGAAAATGCTCATGCATTTTCCATTTTTCCGAACATATTTCTTATTGGTGAACTGGCGATTTCTTTATTACCGAGCTATAATATTTCATTAAGCGTTGTCATTTTATTTTCAAACAATGAATCACGGAATTAATGGTGGAGTATGAATAATGGTCAATGTGGCAAAAAGTGATTTAACAATTATCCTAATTTTAATCCAAGATATATTATGACTATATAGGATATACTTGGATATAAAGCTTATGTTATGAGTAGTGGATTTATTGCTATTGCATTAATAGCTAAAAAATTTATTTGTGTGATAAACAGAAAGGAGGGAATAGAGAGTAAGCATCGTTGTATAAACGCATTATTTTGACAGAAAATTAAGTGTTTGTTACTGATTGGTGTTTAACTTTAATATGAGGTTTAATATGTCGATATTTACAACAGATATAGTTTCAGGAATAACAGTTTTAGAAGAGTGTCCAGTTGTCATTACTGTGACTTATTCTGGTGATGATATACATAAAGTAACGGAAACGACTGACATAGTGTACAGTCATCCAGAAAATATTCGTTTTGATAATACCCCTCGTATTTCAAGAGATGTCGAGAATAATACTTGTACTGCAAAATTTATTGTTACTGCCAATTCTGACGTTGGTGATTTCACTATAGCATTTTCAATGGATAAGGCTACGGACCCCGATGCTGAATTAGAGGTTGTGTTTCATCCTATTGATAGAAATGGTTTTTCACATGCAGCGTTTGAACCTATCATTATTGGCGACTCGTTGATAAAAGACTTATCGCCGGCAGCAGATGATGAATGGCCTTCTGAATTTAATGGCAGCCTGCTTATTCATATCTATGCGTTGAGTAAAACAAATGAGCCGTTACCCTATTTTCAAATTCCTCTGGTAACTGATAATTTAGTACGTATTTTTGGGTATGATGGAGAAAACGTTACGGAAGAAATATTGCCTCTTGTTATAAATTACAAGAATAAATACTATATTAATACGGATGAAAACGGTTTTGTTGCTTTAAGGGTTTTCCCTCGTAAGGAAGAGGATGGTAATTATACTGTTGATATGTTCACAGAATTGCCGGGTTTTTTAAAGAACGCTTCATCAAATATTCTGTTTATTATAGAAGACATTGCTCCAACGCTTCCTGCACCAGACATTGAAGAGCTGGATGGAAATAGATTAACGCCATCAGTAGGAGATAGTAGCACAGGTTTTCATGTGAGTATTCCGTTTTATAAAGGCGCTAAACCGAGAGATAGGGTTTTTTTAATAATTAGAGAAGATAATAACGAAACGCTAAGTGCGTCTGCTGTCGTTACTGATCTGAATCAGTTGGATAATCCATTTATTTTAGTTCCATATGCCAGCGTTCCAAGTATTGGTGATAATGAGTTGTGTTATTATGTGTCTGATGTAGTGGGAAATATCACTATGTCATCTGCTCTCTATTTTAATTTAACAGAGTCAGTACCTAATGAACCGCCAGAGGTTAATCGGACATTAGCAGTACCCAGAATTTTTATTCATAAACAGCAATTGGAGTTTGAACAGTCAGGTAGGATCAATCTTGAAAATATTTTAGAAGGAGGATTGAATGCCCATATCGCTGTGGGTCAAAACAATGGAATAGATGTGGATAATGTTATTAATGTACGTATTTACGTTAATGGTATTGTAAATAATAACCCATCCTCACGGCTTTATTCTCTTGATCCTCATACGGTAACTGCCGACGAGATGGAGGCTGGAGAAGCTATTATTCCGCTTGGCTTGGCACCTTTTACTCAGGTAGGTTCGTATTGTGATGGTACTCCAGGCTCAGTTTATATCACTTACAGTGTAGACACGAAGGAGTCTGAGATTTGGAGTGGGGACATTAATACTGTTCCAGTAGGATAATAAATTTAACTGATTGAGCTTTTACCTGTTTAATGGAAAATGCGTAAGCATTTTCCATTTTCCCGGACATGTTTCTTATTGGTGAACTGGCAGTTTCTTTATTACCGAGCTATAATATTTAATTAAGAGTTGTTATTTTATTTTCAACTAAGGAATCATGAAACTAATGGTGATAGTATGAATAATGGCAAGCATGGCGAAAAGTGATTTAACAATTATCCTGATTTTGACTATAAAATATGGTGACTATATAGGGTATGCTTGGATATAAAGCCTATGCTGCGAGCGGTGGATTTATCGCCATACAGTGGTGGTTATAGTAATTTATTTATGAGAGAAGTAGGCAGGAGGTAATAGATAATAAGCATCGCTGTGTAAATGCATTATCTTGATAGAAAATCAGGTGCTTTTTACTTATTGGTGTTTAACTTTAATATGAGGTTTAATATGTCGATACTTACAGCAGATATCGTTTCAGGAATAACGGTTTTAGAAGAGTGCCCAGTTCTCGTTGCTGTAACTTATTCAGGTGATGAGGTTCATAAAGTCACGGAAACGACGGATATAGTGTACAGTGAACAGAAAGATGTCAGTTTTGATGAGACTC
This sequence comes from Photorhabdus aballayi, assembly GCF_026153155.1. Lineage (NCBI taxonomy): Bacteria > Pseudomonadati > Pseudomonadota > Gammaproteobacteria > Enterobacterales > Morganellaceae > Photorhabdus > Photorhabdus aballayi. The sequence goes on from NZ_JAPFCD010000047.1 coordinate 7,190, forward strand.
ATCGTATTTCAAGGGATGTCAAGAATAATACCTGCACTGCAAAATTTGTTGTTACTGCCAATTCTGGTGCTGGTGATTTCACCATAACATTTTCAATGGATAAGGCTACGGACCCTGATGCTAAATTAGAGATAGCATTTCATTCTATTGGTAAAAATGTTTTTTCACATGCAGCGTTTGAACCTATCATTATTGGCGATTCGTTGATAAAAGATTTTTCTCCGGCAGAGGATGATGAACGACCTTCTGAATTTAATGGCAGCCTCCTCGTTCATTTATATGCTCTGAGTAAAACAGATGATCCGTTACCTTATTTTCAAATTCCCCTAGTAACTGATAGGAGAGTGCGTATTTTTGGTTATGAGAGAGGGCAACTTACGGAAGAAATATTTCCTTTTATTCAAGAACTAGATAACAACAAATACTATATTAATACGAATAATAGAGGTTTTGTTGCTTTAAAGGTGTTCCCTAGTAATGAGGAGAAGGGGAGCTATACAGTTAATATGTTTACTGAATTGCAGGGGTTTTCAAGGAAATCTTCGTCAAATATTCTGTTTATTACAGAAGATATTGCTCCAACCCTTGTGATGCCAGATATTAAAGAGTTAGATGGCGATAGATTAACACCATCAGTAGGAAATAGTAGCACGGGTTTTCATGTGAGTATTCCATTTTATGAAGGTGCTAAACCGAAAGATAGAATTTTCTTAATGATCAGAGAAGATAATGATGAAATACAAAGTACATCTACTGTCATTACTGATCTGAATCAGTTGGATATACCATTTATTTCAGTTCCATATGCTAGTATCCCAAATATTGGCGATAATGAATTATACTATTATGTGGCTGATACAATGGGAAACATAACTATATCATCTTCCCTCTATTTTTATTTAACGAAGTCAGTACCGAATCAACCACCAGAGATTAGGCGTACATTAGCGGCACCTAGAATTTTCACTCATAAAGATCAGGAAGAACTTAAACAGCGAGGTAGGATCAATCTTGTAAAAATTTTAGGGGGAGGGCTGGATGCGCGTATTGCTGTGGGTAAAAAAAATGGAATAGATGTAGATAGTGTTATCAATGTGCGTATTTACGTTAATGGTGTCGTCAATCATAGTTCATCTTCAAAAATTTATTCTCTTGAGCCTCATACGGTAACTGCCGACGAAGTGGCGGCAGGAGAGGCTATTATTCTGCTTGGTCAGGCACCTTTTACCGGTGTGGACTCATATGATGATGGACCAGGATTAGTTTATGTCACTTATAGTGCAAGTATAAAGAACTCCAAGATTTGGTTTGGACGCATTGATACGGTTCCCCCTGGACAATAAATTTAACTGATTGAGCTTTTATTTGCTTATTGGAAAATGCGTAAGTATTTTCCATTTTTCCGGGCATATTTATTATTTGTAAACTGGCGATTCCTTTATTGCGTAACTATAATATTTTATTAAGCGTTATCGTTTTATTTTCAATTAATAAATCATGGAGTTAATGGTGACAGTATGAATAACGGCATATCAAGTGTGATTATCACAGAAAATGCGGCAAAAAGTGATTTAACCAATTATCCTAATCTTAATCCCCAAAATATTGTGACTATATATGGTCTACCTGGACATAAATTCTATGCTACGACATCTATCGGCGCTTCTATTGTAGATGATAACGTTGATGTAGATCAGATCACATTAACATTGGATGAAGCTGGGAAAGGGCATTTTTATGTTCGTTCTCCGTTTGAACATAAAAATATTGAAAATAGCGAAGAATTTTCGGCTGTTTTGATGATTTATCCACAAGAAGATATCAATAAGGTAATATCTTTTCCGCTTATTTTTGGTAATTATCGTCAGTCTGATGAGGCTATAGTATTTACCGCCTATAATTATACTACAGGCGCTCCGGCAGATGGGAAGACGCCTTGCTCGATATATCTTTTTATTGATCGTGAACATAATGGTGATATTAATCAAATCCGGATAAGAGTGAATAATAATGCACTCATCGATGGTTATAATAAAGACTGGGCAGATATTCCATTAAAGGAGGATGGTAGTGCGACAGTGAATGTGACTAGCAACACAGTAGGTAAAGTTAATGTCTGGCTAACAGCGTCTGATTCAGATTCAGGGGATAAAGTCAATTTTGTTTTATCATTCAGACCGATTCCAATGGGAGGTGAAATATGATTATCAATAACGACAATGAGCTTATTGCTTTATCGGCTCCAAAATTACCGCAAGCAGATAATGATGGTTTGATTGATGTTTCTGTTCAACAGAACCAAGATTTAATTATTAAAGTACCCTATCATGAGTGGCTAAGAATCGGGGATGTGATAGTGGTAAATGTTGGGGGAATTTTTTCTCGTCCTTATTATGTTCAGAATATTAATCTTGATTTTTTTACTGTAACTATTCCATTCTCTGAAATACCTGATGGTTGTTATAATGTGACTTATACATCAGCTGATGATTTCGAGAATGAAGATTTCTCTGAACCGGCTGTTATTAAAGTTATTAATTCTCCATCGATAAAATTATTACCATCAATTTATCCAGATTCAACATCTGGCGTTATTCACTATTCATCTCTTGTACAACATCATGGGTTAAATGTGCATATCAGTTATCGGCAGATGCGGAAAGGCGATAGCGTTATATTCCATTGGCAAGGACATAATTTTAACTATGAGCTAATTGCGAGGGCGGCCTGGGATGCACAACCCATAACAGTCAGCGATCAGGATGTTAAGCAGGGTTATATTTCTTTAGTGGTGCCGATGGAATACGTGCTTTGTTTGGGTCAAGAAGGCGTGGGAACCGGCTATTATGAGGTTGGTAAGACTAGTTCTGCGCCAGGTTCAGTGATATTGTCGCTAACGGATATGTCATCTGTCATTATGTCAATTAGTGAAGGTGCGCCGATGGTATCTAATGAATATCCCAGAATAAAACCGAAAAATTTGGTTGCGGTTTATGGGCCGCCAGGAAAGAGGTTATTGGCGAGTGTTGAATCAGGAAGTATTGTTGAAGGGGATGGTACAAAATATCAATTTGCCCCCAATAGTTTCGGGTTGGCTTATTTCCATTGGCAATCTGAGGAAACGGGTAGTTTTCGCTGTACTGTTTCTGCGGAGGACGGGTCTATAACACCGGGCGTAGGTCAGGCAATATTTAGCGAGTGGAGAGATGGAGGAGGTATTATCGAAGCTTATTCATTTACCTCTGAAGTCCCTGCTGATGGCGTGAGTGTTTGTAGTGGTTATGTGATTGTGGATCGTACTGTTTATTTCGGTAAAAGATTACTTGTTCGTACTGATGGCTCCGCGATAATCTCAGGTTATGGTGATAATGAAAGAGAGTTGCAGGTTGCAATTAGTAAGGATGGTTGTACAACTTTCCATATCACTAATACCAAAGCAGAGAAAAATAATGTGATAATAAGTTTACCCGATGTTAATAAGTCGATTCAATTTTCTATTAATTTTAAACATTTTCCTTCTATTTAATGTAAGGAATATTGTTAATTAGCATGATATTGTCTAGTTGAAATTATTTTTTAGCTTTAACTCGATGATAACATGTATAAATATACATGATGGTGATAAATTAGGAGAATGAAATGAATGACGAACAAGCATCAAAAGAGGCTAAAACATTAAATTGGATATTAAATGAAAAAACGGAAATTGCGGATAAACCGATATATGTCGGTGTAAGCGTAATTCAAGATGGATATTTATTGCATGGGATGAATGTAGTTTTAACGTTAGATAATAAATCTATGGTATTTAAAGAGAATAATGATCGTAGAATTATAAAAGGTACGGGAGTGCTGGGTAAGGTATCAGTTGAAATAATCTCTACTGATGCAACTCCGTGTCAAGGGAATGTGTATGCTTGCTTGGAAGATGATACTCAAATAGAAGCCCCTCCTCTTCAGGTCGAGTTTACTTCTGCTGTTCAATCGGTGGCAGCGCTTAATCTTAAATTAAAAGAAAATAATGCATGGATTAATAGTACCGATGAGAATAAGGTAGTTGCAACGATGTATGATCGGTTGGGTAATGGAGTTAAAAACCAAAAAATAACCTTTTATGCAGATAATGGGGCAACAGTAGTTCCATTGTCGGGGATGACAGATAAAGAGGGTAAGATAACGGCGTTAATACAATCTAATAGTGCTGGTAAAGTAACGCTAATGGCGCAAGCGGGAGATATTGAAAAGGCTGTAGCTATGTGTTTCACGGATAATCCATATCGGTTAGAGATCACAGAATCTCCGGTTGAGTTGTCTTCATTCTCAAACGGTATTATAGCTGGATATTTATATAAGAATGGCATAGGTGAACCTAATGTAGACATAGATGTATCTATGGGAGCTTCTGTGTTATTGAGTAGTCTAGACAAATATATGACTACCGATAAAAATGGCCATTTTAGCTTTAGAGTTGCTACTCTAGAGTGTTATCCTCATAATCATGTACCTCTCATGAATCAATCTTCATTGGTTCGTGTAAGTTGCATTGATGGACGGATATATAGTCAAACGTGGATAAAATTAATCCCAGATCTATATTAGGCGCTGGATATTTTGGGGGATACTAATTGCATGATTACTCATTGAAAAATTAGACAAATCCCCTGTTTTTTAACCGTTATCATGTCGTGTGAAAATAAGATGATTTTTATTATCTCGGTAGGAATCATTGTTTGAAAATATATAACCTGGATGGAGTTTCACAACTATCATTGTTATACATCAATATTTAGTTAAAAACCTGAACGTCTCTTTAAGAGACGCTCAGGTTACTTAACTTATTATTTTTTCATGTTATTTCTTAAAATAATTAGGGCATTGTTATTAAATCTCCTTTAATTGTGATCGCGAGTTGTGATCGCGTCCGCAATGACCTTTTGTGAAATAGGGCTATACTATAAATAGACCTTATAGTTATATAGAGTCAATTAACGTTACTTGTTGAATTTTCGGTTCTTAGTATTCACGGAGAGTGTGTATTCACGAAGAGTGTTGGAGGTAATATATGAAACGTCAAAGTGCTTTCATAGTCGGTAATGTGTTAATGGGTGTCGGTATGTTCACCATAGTGAGTAGCCTGGGTTATACATTACTGCCTCACATCTTCGGTTTTGGCTGGCCTGAGTTTTTATCTGAAGCAGCGCTATTGGGCGTTTTTATTGGCGCGCTTGTTTGGTTGGCTGGTGCCGGTGTGGGAGGCCGGGAAGGTGTGGCAGATCGTTATTGGTGGTTAAGAAACTATGATGAACGTTATCGTCGTGGTGATCATCGGTATCCATAACAAAAATAGAGTTAGTCGTAGTTTGTGCTAATGGAAAAGTATTATTATTCCAAATAAGCAAAAAACCCGTTGAATCTCTTGTGCAACGGGTTTTTTCTTAGATAGCAATATTATGAGTACAACTTATTTATTAGTGCTCAAACATTGCAGAAATTGACTCTTCATTACTGATACGCCGGATCGCTTCAGCTAACATACCGGACAAAGTAAGAGTACGAACTTTATTGAGCGCCTTGATCTCAGCAGATAATGGGATGGTGTCACAGACAACCACTTCATCAATCACCGAGTTTTTAATGTTGTCTACCGCGTTGCCGGAGAAAATCGGGTGAGTAGCATAGGCGAATACACGTTTTGCTCCGCGTTCTTTCAATGCTTCAGCCGCTTTGCATAAAGTGCCGCCGGTATCGATCATGTCATCGACCAGCACGCAATCGCGGCCAGCGACATCACCGATAATATGCATCACCTGAGAAACGTTAGCGCGTGGGCGACGTTTGTCGATGATGGCCATATCGGTATCGTTCAGCAGCTTAGCGATAGCGCGAGCGCGGACAACCCCGCCAATATCCGGGGAAACAACGATAGGGTTTTCCAATCCTTTCTGTAACATATCTTCCAGCAGAATTGGGCTGCCAAATACGTTATCAACCGGAACATCGAAGAACCCTTGGATCTGCTCAGCATGCAGGTCAACGGTCAGTACGCGGTCTACACCGACGCTGGACAGGAAATCTGCCACAACTTTGGCGGTAATTGGTACACGGGCTGAACGGACTCGACGGTCCTGACGAGCATAACCGAAATAAGGGATTACTGCGGTAATACGTCCTGCGGAAGCACGACGCAGTGCATCAACCATAACGACTAATTCCATTAGGTTGTCGTTAGTCGGCGCACAAGTAGACTGGATGATGAAAATATCGCCGCCGCGTACATTTTCGTTAACTTGCACGCTGACTTCACCGTCGCTGAAACGGCCGACAGCCGCGTCTCCAAGGTTGGTGTACAGGCGGTTGGCAACACGTTGTGCTAGTTCCGGAATAGCGTTACCAGCAAAAAGCTTCATATCGGGCACGAGAAAGACCTCAGGCTTGCGTCCAGAGAGATATTGTTGACCAATGTAAATAACAGTATTTATTCATTGGTTCAATAACACGGGTATCCCAGAGCGAAAACTGTGCAAAGGTGAATTGTTAACGCCACGCGCAACAAAACCCTGCAACCACTCAGGGGCTTGATTTAACACCTTACGGGCCGATGCTTCTGATTCAAACTCGCTGAATACACAGGCACCGGTTCCGGTCAGGCGTGACGGCGCGTATTCTAGCAGCCATGAAAGAAGCTGTTCAACCTTACGAAAACGTTTTCTTACAAGAGATTCACAATCATTTATGTACGGAGCCTTTAATAATGCGGCCAGAGGGCGAATTGGCGTATCACGTTTTAATTCTGGATCTGTGAAGACGCGCAGAGTTGAAATTTCAACACCGGGATGCGCAACCAGATACCACTTTTCTTCCGGCTCGGCCATGTGCAGAATTTCACCGATACCTTCTGCAAATGCGGCGTGTCCTTTGACAAAGACCGGCACATCAGCGCCAAGACTCACGCCAAGAGTTGCCAATGTTTCGTCTGTGAAACCGGTTTGCCAGTGATAATTCAGGGCAATGAGTACGGTAGCGGCATTGGATGAACCCCCGCCTAATCCACCGCCCATTGGCAGACGTTTGTTGATATGAATATCAGCCCCTTTATGATCAATGCCCGTATGGTGTTTGTCGCTGTAGGATTGCAATAGACGCGCGGCGCGAACGATCAGGTTGTTATCGTGTTCCACCCCCTCTATCGGCGTCAGTAAACGGATTTCATTATCCTGACGAGGGGTAATGGTAATTTCATCACCATAATCAAGAAATTGAAACAGCGTTTGCAACTGGTGGTAACCATCAGCGCGACGACCGGTGATATAAAGAAACAGGTTAAGTTTTGCCGGTGAAGGCCAGGTTAATGTCATTATTTTGTGGTCCAATTATCCATTTTCAGTTTGATGCGACGATCACCTTGAATCAACTCCAGACGGTTGGGGAGGGCGGGAGTTGTTGAGGTATCGTAGGATTGATAATTAACCTGCCATGTCGCGCCATGTTGCTGGTAATTGACGGTTTTCAATAGATGGTTAGCATCCAGTTTAAAGTTTTTGGCATCACCGGGTAAACCTGTGATCCAATGCCGCAGATTATCTAATGGAATGTCCATATTGGTGAGCTGATAAATTATTTTTTCAGGATTATCACTGAAATATTTTTTACCTTGGCTATCGGTTAATTGCGTCATGTCTGGCTGAACGAGCAGTTCTAATTCCGTGCTGCCTAGCGGATTGGTCAGTAATAAACGGTAGCGCTCAGGATGATATTGTTGCCAGAAAAAGCGGGCATAAACTTTTTTCTCATTAGACAGGTAGGCAAAAGATCCACGGGTTTGATATTGATTTAATTGCTGTAGCTGTTGGATATGTGTTCGCCATTGGGGAGAATCTGCCGAACCTGTTCCACTGGGTTGCGTTAATGTACAAGCGGTCAACAGTACGCAAGAGAGTGGCAATAGACGGAATAGTGATAATTTCTGTATTGGTTTCATCGGCAATCTCTGTTTAATAACGTGAAAACTTTTACGTCACTTAATAATGAAGAATGAAGTATTAATCCAGTTAAATTTCAAAAAAATGTTCTGAATAATGATATCAGACACTGCTGATTGTCTTTTATTGATCTGAGGTATCAAGTAGAATGCACAGTTTATAAGAGTCCTTATTAAGGGTGATGATTTCATCAGTATAGAATTTTTTACGATGAACAGTGTCTCTCTGCTGATAACTCAATGAAGTTGATATGACTTTGTTAGCACTTGGTATTAACCATAAAACGGCTCCTGTATCCTTGCGTGAACGGGTGACTTTTTCTCCGGGAACGATTGGGGAAGCGCTTGATAACCTCCTCCAGCATCCTCTGGTGAAAGGTGGGGTTGTATTGTCAACGTGTAATCGTACCGAGCTTTATCTCAGCGTAGAACAGCAAGATAATCTGTATGAGCAGTTAATTGACTGGTTGTGTGGATACCATCAGCTAAATCCCAGAGATCTAAGATCCAGTATTTACTGGCACTGTGGTAATGAAGCTGTCAGCCATTTAATGAGAGTGGCGAGTGGGCTGGATTCGTTGGTGCTTGGCGAACCTCAGATTCTTGGGCAGGTGAAAAAAGCATTTGCCGAGTCGCAGCACAACCATTCTTTATCGAGTGAACTGGAGCGACTGTTTCAGAAATCGTTTTCTGTCGCCAAGCGCGTTAGGACGGAAACAGAGATCGGTTCAAATGCGATTTCCGTTGCATTTGCCGCTTGTACTTTGGCGCGGCAGATTTTCGAATCACTGTCTGAACTGAATATTTTGCTGGTAGGTGCTGGAGAAACGATTGAACTGGCTGCTCGTCATTTGAAAGAGCATCGCGTGCACCATATGATGATTGCTAATAGGACGAAAGAGAAGGCGCAGGTGTTGGCTGATGAAGTTCAGGCGGAAGTGATCACCTTGCCTGAAATTGACACACGTTTAGCAGAAGCTGATATTGTTATCAGTTCGACTGCCAGTCCTTTGCCTATTATTGGTAAAGGGATGGTTGAACGTGCATTAAAGTTACGCCGTAACCAACCGATGTTGCTCGTTGACATTGCGGTTCCCCGTGATATAGAGCCTGACATAGAAAGGCTGGATAACGTTTATCTCTACAGTGTTGACGATTTACAAGCAATTATTCAGCAGAATCTTGCGCAACGCAAAGCGGCGGCGGTTCAGGCTGAATCTATTGTTCAGCAGGAAAGCCGTTATTTTATGGACTGGTTGCGTTCGCAGGGCGCAGTAAATTCAATCCGTGAATACCGTAATCAAGCAGAACAGGTGCGGTCTGAAATGACAGCTAAGGCACTGACTGCTATCAATCAGGGAGCTGACGTAGAACAGGCCGTTAATCAATTGACTCATCAATTGGTGAACCGTCTGATACATGCTCCTACCAAATCACTCCAGCAAGCAGCCAGCAATGGCGATCTGGAGCGCCTTAATTTATTACGTGACAGCTTGGGGCTGGAACATAATTAACCATATCTCGGAATAGGGTCTGAAACCAAGAATGAAGCCTTCTATTGTTGCTAAATTGGAAGCATTGCAAGAACGTCACGAGGAAGTTTTGGCTCATCTCGGTGATGCCGATGTGATTGCTGATCAGGAACGTTTTCGTGCTTTGTCACGGGAATATGCTCAACTGACTGATGTGACGAACTGTTTTAAGTCCTGGCGTGTTGTTCAGGATGATCTTAAAGCAGCCGAAATAATGCTTGATGACCCTGAAATGCGGGAGATGGCACAGGAAGAGATCAGAGACGCTAAGGTCCGCAATGAAGAGTTAGAGCAGCAACTACAATTGTTGTTGTTGCCGAAAGATCCTGATGATGAGCGTAACTGTTTTCTTGAAGTACGCGCGGGAACCGGTGGTGATGAAGCGGCTATTTTCGCCGGGGATCTGTTTCGTATGTACAGCCGTTATGCTGAATCCCGTCGTTGGAAAGTCGAAGTTATCAGTGCTAACGATGGCGAGCATGGTGGTTATAAGGAAATTATTGCTAAAGTTTCCGGTGAGCAGGTTTATGGTCATTTAAAATTTGAATCGGGTGGTCATCGTGTTCAGCGGGTGCCAGAAACCGAATCGCAAGGGCGTATTCATACTTCTGCTTGTACCGTTGCGGTTTTGCCGGAGGTCCCGGAAGCCGAGTTGACCGATATCAGCCCAAGTGATTTGCGTATTGATACGTTTCGTTCGTCTGGGGCGGGCGGTCAGCACGTCAATACCACGGATTCCGCTATCCGTATCACTCATATTCCAACCGGTATTGTGGTTGAGTGTCAGGATGAGCGTTCTCAGCATAAAAACAAAGCGAAAGCGATGTCCGTATTGGCCGCGCGTATTCATGCCGCGGAAGTTCGTAAGCGCCAGGAGGCCGAGGCTTCTGAGCGTCGTAACTTATTAGGCTCCGGCGACCGTTCGGATCGCAACCGTACTTACAATTTTCCACAAGGACGAGTGACGGATCACCGTATTAACTTAACGTTATACCGCCTTGATGAAGTGATGGAAGGCAAATTGGATATGCTTGTTCAGCCGATCGTTAATGAATATCAGGCTGATCTATTATCGGCTTTGTCAGAGCAGGATTGATGGATTATCAATCTTGGCTTAAACAAGCCGCAATACAGTTATCGGCAAGCGACAGCCCTAAACGAGATGCAGAAATTTTGTTGGGGTTTGTTACTCACCGTTCCCGGACTTACATACTGGCATTCGGTGAAACGCAGCTAGCTTCGGAGCAGTTCAGCCAGCTTGAGGTTTTACTTGCTCGTCGGGTAAAAGGTGAACCTATTGCCTACATCACGGGTGAGCGTGAATTCTGGTCGTTGCCATTAAATGTCTCTCCCGCTACGTTAATCCCGCGCCCTGACACGGAATGTCTGGTAGAAAAGGCGCTTGAACGGCTATCGTTGGCGCCTTGCCGCATTCTGGATTTGGGAACGGGAACCGGCGCAATTGCACTGGCAATCGCCAGTGAACGCCCAGATTGCCGGATTACCGGGGTTGACATCAATCCTGATGCGGTCATGTTGGCGCAGAGCAATGCTGAAAAACTCAAAATACAAAATGTGGATTTTTTATTAAGCGATTGGTTCTCTTCGTTGAATAATCAACAGTTTGGTATGATTGTCAGTAATCCGCCTTACATAGATGAAGCCGATCCACATCTATCTCAGGGCGATGTTCGGTTTGAGCCAGATAGCGCATTAATTGCGGCAAAACAGGGAATTGCTGATCTAAATACCATTATTGATCTATCTCGCCATTTTTTGTTGTCTGGCGGGTGGTTGTTATTGGAACATGGTTGGAAACAGGGAAATGTTGTAAGAAGCCTGTTTTCTGAGAGTGGTTATCGGCAGGTGGCTACTTTTCAGGATTATGGCGGTAATGAGCGAATAACACTGGGTCAGTGGAAAAGTGATGAAAGCCATAGCTGATTATGAATTTAATAACGCATCTTTAAGTAGCGGTATCCTATTAGTTTCCAGAACCCTTCGTTCTGATTTTCCTCAGCGTTCAGTGGAAATGCAGCTTCAAGCATTGATTGATGAAGCCAGAGATGAAATATCTCCGCAGCTAACTATAGAAGAACGATTGGAAAAATTACTGAGGCTGTTTTATCAAAGCTGGAAATTCGGCGGCGCCAGTGGTGTTTATTGTCTGTCAGATACATTATGGCTTGATAAAGTACTGCAAACTCGCCGAGGTTCTTCTGTTGTTTTAGGAGCAATTCTTATGCATATTGCTCAGGCTTTAGAACTGCCGTTTATGCCGGTTATTTTTCCTACGCAGTTGATTTTACGTGTTGATTATCCAGATAACACGGTGAAGTTTATTAATCCAATCAATGGCGAAGCGCTAAGTGAACGTGTGCTTGATGTATGGCTTAAAGGTAATATTAGCCAGACAGCGGAATTAGCAGCCGATGATTTGCAAGGAGCCGATAACGCCAGCATTATACGTAAAATGCTGGATACGATAAAAGTCGCATTAATGGATGAAGGACAAATGGAACTGGCGCTGAAGACGAGTGAAGCGGTGCTGATGTTTGATCCCGATAACCCCTATGAAATACGTGATAGGGGCCTGATTTATGCGGAACTGGATTGTAATCATATTGCGGTTTCTGATTTAAATTATTTTGTGGAGCACTGCCCGGAGGACCCGGTGGCGGAAATGATCAGAATGCAGATACACGACATTAAGCAGCAATGCATCGTTTTACACTGATTTTATCTCATTAATTTATTGGCCCCTAACGGAAGGTATAAGTATGCAACAGAAAGTGGTTCATGTTGGTGATATCAAGGTCGCTAATGATCTGCCGTTTGTTCTCTTTGGTGGTATGAATGTTCTTGAGTCACGGGATTTGGCCATGAGTATTTGTGAGCACTATGTGACAGTGACACAAAAATTGGGCATTCCTTATGTTTTCAAAGCCTCCTTTGATAAAGCAAACCGATCATCAATTCACTCTTACCGCGGCCCAGGTCTGGAAGAGGGAATGAAGATTTTTCAGGAACTGAAACAAACTTTCGGTGTGAAAATCATCACTGACGTGCATGAGCCGGCACAGGCGCAACCGGTGGCGGAAGTGGTTGATGTCATCCAACTGCCGGCATTTCTGGCGCGTCAAACTGATTTGGTTGAGGCGATGGCGCGTACTGGCGCGGTGATTAACGTTAAAAAACCCCAGTTTATCAGCCCAGGGCAGATGGGGAATATTGTGGAAAAATTCAAAGAAGGCGGCAACGATCAGGTGATCTTGTGTGACCGTGGCAGCAACTTTGGTTATGACAATTTGGTGGTGGATATGTTGGGCTTCAATGTTATGGCCCAGGCAACGGGGGGGCATCCGGTAATTTTTGACGTCACCCACTCACTCCAATGCCGCGATCCATTTGGTGCTGCGTCTGGCGGTCGTCGTGCTCAGGTTGCTGAACTGGCGCGGGCGGGTATGGCAGTCGGTATTGCTGGCCTGTTCCTTGAAGCGCATCCTGATCCTGCGAATGCGATGTGTGATGGTCCATCAGCATTGCCGTTGGCAAAACTTGAGCCATTCTTGAGCCAGATGAAGGCGATTGATGATGTGGTGAAAAGTTTCCCTCAACTGGATACCAGTAAGTAAAGCGGCTTTCTGATGTTGTGACATCAAATTAATGAAGAAATTTGGCGCTGGTTTACAGCGCCATTATTTTTGCAACAAGAGTCATTAAAATTTTGTTTGGCAATTTCAGTTATCCATTTTGCTATTGAAATTCAACTCTTCCATTGCTCGTGGCAATGTCGCATGGAAGCTAAGGTGATTTTCGACCAATTGAATTCTGGCCCGGGCCAGTGTTTTTAACGGCTGAAAGGGAATATCACAAACAGCGATATATTTATCCTTACCCACTTCATCAATAAAGCGTTGGAAAGCGTGCAACCCACCTGCATCCAGTACAGGAACGGCATCCCATTGCATGAGGATGGTCTGATAACTGGCGCTTTCTTGTTTTAATTCCGTGAAAATGCGTTCAGCGGCGGCAAAGAATAGCGGGCCATTAATACGGACAACCAGCAGACCTTGAGCGACATTTGTTTGTGGCAATTGACTAATGCGAGTCATATTGGCTATTCGACGCATAAATAGCAGTGAAGCTAATACGATACCAATCGTAATGGCGATAACCATATCAAACAGTACGGTGAGCGACATACAAAGCACCAGCACAATGATGTCATCCTTTGGCGCACGGCGCATTAGGTCGATAACTTTATGTATTTCGCTCATATTCCAGGCGACCATGAGCAACAAAGCGGACATAGCGGCCAGAGGAAGATAGGAGAGCATGGGCGCCAATGCCAGTAAAGTTAATAACACGAGCAGAGAGTGAACAATGGCTGAAACCGGTGATGTTGCGCCAGCTCGGATATTGGCGGCTGAACGGGCGATGGCGGCGGTAGCGGTAATACCACCGAAGAATGGCACGACAATATTTCCTAATCCTTGACCAATCAATTCACTGTTTGAGTGATGTTTCTTACCGGTCATCCCATCCAAAACCACAGCACAAAGTAGTGATTCAATAGCACCTAACATTGCCATTGAAAAGGCGGCGGGTAATAGGGCTGAAACCGTTGTCCAACTGATATCAACCTGATGAAAACCCGTATCGGGTAAATGCCACGGTAAAACAAATTGCGGCAGGATGGGGGGAATGCCTTGCCCTTGGGTACCGTCGTTCAATATATAACTGAATTCAGAGCCAATGGTAGCAACATGTTGATCGAATAAGTTCATGATCCCCATCACAGCCGTTCCTGCAATGAGAGCGGGGAGATGCCCGGGTAATTTCAGTCCAAGCTTGGGCCAATAGATCAGAATGGCAAGCGTTGTTAGACCAATCAGCGTATCACTCAAATGCAGTGTTGGCAGTGCATGAAATAGCGTTGCAGCCTTATTGATATAATTCTCTGGCATATGTTCCAATTGCAGGCCAAAAAAATCTTTTACTTGCATAGTTGCAATAGTTATTGCGATCCCGGAAGTAAAACCGAGTGTTACGGGTAGAGGAATATACTCGATCAATTTACCAACGCGGGCTAATCCCATCACCAGTAAAATAATGCCTGACATTAAGGTTGCAATGAGCAAACCGCTCAGACCAAATTGTTGAGAGACCGGATAAAGAATGACAACGAAAGCGGCGGTCGGGCCGGAAACACTATAGCGTGAGCCGCCGGTGATCGCGATTACTATCCCGGCGATAGCGGCGGTATAAAGCCCATATTGCGGCGCGACGCCACTCCCGATTGCCAGCGCCATAGCGAGTGGAATGGCGATAATACCAACAGTAATACCAGCGATAATATCTTTAGTTAAACGAGCAAAAGAGTAGGCTTCTTTCCAACAAGCATCAATTACAGCACTAAACGGCCGTATGCCGTTCATTCTACGAGTTTTCATCTGTGCATAAACCAAAAATATAGAGGGAAAAAGCAATAAGGTTGTTACAGCCGAATTGCAAGACCAAACTACAAAAATAGTGCTTTTAGTTCAAAGCGATAGCGCTATAAATCAAACTTAATGTTAATAGCTTAACGGCAGGGAAGTGAAAAGTAAAAGGGAGAATAGTGTTCTTATCGCTGTAAAGTATGCTGGAATCGATTTCTATTAAGTATCTATTCTTATTGGTGAATATTGTTGAACTCACTTTATAGAGAATCTAATTAATATTTTTAAATTTGAAGCTATATGTTTTCTCTATTAATTATGAAATTTATTTTTTTATTTTTATTATGAATTAACAGGGTTGATTACAATTTTCAATTGTTATTGTTAGGAAATTAAATAATTAATTATGCATTCACCACATGTATTGATTATGACCGGATTAAATTAGCTATATTGGATATTTTTACGTATGATGGTTTTCATTTAATTTTTGGATGTAATTTAACCAATGCTTTGATATCTCTTAAATATTAGATTAATAATTTGACAGATATAAGAACTCACCCTATTATTTAGGGTGACTCATAGAATTATATGGATTAAATGAGTTGAAAATAGGTAAGTTAAGAATATATGCGTTGAAAGTATGTAGGTTTAAAATATATAAGTTAAAAATATATAAGTTAAAAATGTTTTCTTGTTTAGATGATATTTATTCTGAATGCTTTATTTAAAGTAGGGTTTACTGTTGGAAAATAATTATTAGGTAAGGTAGGAATGTTTAAATGCATAAACATAACAGCAAGATACTTATTATTGGCTCATCAAGTGAGATTGGGAATGCAATTTGCCGGCATGCAGTTGCGAGCGGCTATGAAGTATTAGGTACTTCACGTAAGCCACGTAATGAAGAAATTTATTTAGATGTTATGTCGGATAACAGTGTTAGAGAAACCATTAGCGTTGCAATTGAAAAGATGAAATGTATTGACGCGGTTATCTATACGCCGGCAATGTCATTGGATGGCTTATTGCATGCTCAGGATATTGAGGGTTGGCATGATGTTTTCAATGTCAACTTGTTTGGCGCAGCAAGAGTAGCAAAGTATTTGCTGCCACATTTTATGAAGAATCGTAATGGCGTGATGCAATTTATTTCTTCTACAGCAAGTTTACGTGGAGGAGCCACCGCTTATTCTTGTTCGAAAGCAGCCATGAATGCATTGGTAAAAAACATCTCTAATGACTACGGCCGTTTTAATATTAGGGCTTACACTGTCATGCCGGGATATGTTGATGGTGGTATGTTGCGTCATATTTCTCCAGAAAAAAAGATGGAATTCGCCAGAAACGCCGCATTAAAACGAATGGCGGATGTTGATGAAATTGCCAGTTTTTGTGTGGGGACATTGAGTACATCAACCTATATCACAGGAACATCCCTTTGCATTGATGGGGGATTACGTGGTTAATAACAATATCATAAATCGTGATCTGCAAGCATATTTTCATCAATTATCTGGAATAGTAGGTTGGATTTATGATAAATGTATTTCTTCACCTGGCCTAATATTGTCAATCGCTTTAATGAGAAAAGGTTATTGGTCATTATTCCAATGGTTGGTTACGTTATTTGGAATAGGGACCAAAACTAATTATCAGATATCTTTATCTTGTTTGTGAGTTATTTTATCGGGTAAATGAGAGTCTATACCCTATGGATTTCAAGATGTATCGCGACGGCAAGGGAGCGAATCCACGGGAGCATAGATAACTATGTGACCGGGGTGAGCGAGTGCAGCCAACAAAGAGGCAACTTGAAAGATAACGGGTATATCCCAATAGGTATAATTATTGTAGACAGTTAATCGGAGTGTGTTTTTTGATATATATTTTTACGGAGGGTTTTGAATATTAATTTAATTGCTCGTAAAATATAAATGAAGAATAATTTTAAATATATAAAAATAATAAATTTGGTTTTGTTGATAATAATATTATTACGTTGTTTGGCAAGGTGACTTGATTCCGTGTAATACAAAATTGGCTATTAGTATAAAGTGTATATTTATATTTTTATGAAAGAAAAATAACAATTTGGAGGTGAAGAAAATGGTTATATTAGGCATCAGCGGCCTTCCTAATGCTCAACGTTTTCTGCGAGAGAGTAATCCAGAGGTGAGTAAATTAGACGAACGTATTTGTCAGGGAGTCGATAGTGCGGCTTGTTTAATTATTGATGGAAAAATTGTTGCAGCGGCTGCGGAAGAGCGTTTTACGGGAGAGAAAGGAACGGGGAGATTTCCTGCTAATGCTATTAACTATTGTTTGGCGGAAGCGGGTCTCGTGCAAGATGATATACAGATTATTGCTCACGGCTTTAATTATGATAATTATCGTCGCTTTTTCATGTCGAATGAAAAATTATTCGATGAGGTTTTTAGTGGAAAAACGGTGATTAATGCATTGGCTGCTGAGGGATGGCAGAATATCGAATCACGTTTTCAAGGGGTAGATCATCATTTGGCTCATGCGGCATCCTCCTTTTATCCCAGTTGCTTTCCGTCTGCATTGTGTATTATTTCAGACGGTATGGGTGAAATAGAATCCTTAAGCGTTTATCTTGCTAAAGACCAGCAATTCCAGAAATTATATAGCCAGCCAATTAGTTCTTCATTAGGCATGTTTTATTCTATCTGTACCCGGTTCCTTGGCTTTGTATTTAATAATGATGAATATAAAGTCATGGGACTTGCCGCATATGGTAACCCTGAGCGATATCGCGATATTTTCAATGAATTGGCTCAATTCGATGCAGAGAATGGAACGATACAGATAAACTGGTTACCGCAAGCATTTGATAATGCGGAATATGGTTTTCCCGCTGCAATGGCACAACTGAGCGATATGTTTGGTTTGACGTTGAGAAGTGAAGATGACCCTTTGCTGGATATGCATCAAGATTTTGCTGCCGGATTACAGGAGAAATTTACGCTGTTGCTGAAACAGTTAGTGACTTATTGGCTGCAAAAAACCGGTGAAACATCACTTTGTCTTGCTGGAGGATCGTTCTTAAACTGCAAAGCAAACCAAGTCCTTTGTCAGCTTGATGGTGTGGAGAACGTCTTTGTTCAACCGGCATCGGGTGATGATGGTTCGGCTTTGGGCGCTGCGCTTTTTGTGGCGGGTAGATATCACAATGTTACAGATTCTTACTTTAATCCTTATCTTGGCCCTCGTTTCTCCACCGATGAAGTCCGTAATGTATTATTCCGGCATGGCGGCAATGCGGGAATGAAATGGCGTTATTTGGGACTGAATGATGATTATTTTGTTTCTGCGGCTAAAGATATCGCAGAAGATAAAATCATTGCCTGGTTCCATGATCGAATGGAATTTGGTCCAAGAGCACTTGGCAACCGTTCGATTTTAGCTCTGCCGGCAGGTGAAGAAATAAAGGATAGGATTAATAGCACAGTGAAATTCCGTGAGGCTTTCCGGCCATTTGCTCCGGCAATTTTGGATGAGGATTGCGACACTATTTTTGAGACACGTAATTTAATGCCGACTCGATATATGCTTTGCACCGCCAAAGTAAAACCAGAAATGCTGGAGCCGGTGTCAGGTATTATTCATGCTGATGGAACGGCGCGTATTCAGCTTGTTGAACGTACTTTTAACGCGACTTTTTGGCGATTATTGAAAGAGGTACAGAAGATAACCGGTTATGGTTGTCTGGTGAATACTTCATTTAACGTTAGAGGACAGCCGCTTATTATGTCACCTGAGATTGCAATAGAGACATTTTTGAAAACCTCGCTGGATAAGCTCTATATTGAGGGGTTCGTCGTCTGGAAAGAATAACCTTGATGGCGTCCTGATTAAAATGTTAAATAATTAATTTTGGGATAAGATGTGTTTCTTTGTCATCTTAAAAAAATATCTGAAAATGATATTTGATAATATGGGAACACATCCTTGTTATTTGCAAAATAGAGATTATTTTACTGATAGCTCTTTGATAGTTTATATGCAGCTGCTGAGTTTATTGATGAGATACTTTTGTAAGTTTTAAGTAAAGGAATATCTTCGGCGGCGAGCCTGTAACTAAACCAAGAGTGTTAACCACTATCGTAAACATCCCATCAAAGTAAGCTTGAGTTACTTTCTTGGAAGGTCAATTTCCACTTAATATCAGGCAATATAGCCGTCATTCATCGCGGACAGTCAATCACTATTAAGAATAGTTTTAAACCTATATATAATTTTTGATGTAAATATCATGGTAATTAATAAAATCCTAGCGCATACTTTCTTGTTCATAGACTTAAGCACACTCCAAATAATATAAAAAATTACTGTCTTATGGTAGTTTGGTGATCCATGAACATCGGGCAAGCATAGTTTATTGAAAAATGAACACTTATTTTCTAAATGTGATGTTTCTGTTAAAGAAATAACTTCATCATATTTACTTTGCAAGTAAAAAACTTTTAGACCTTTATTTATTTTTTCAACGGGAGTAAATTCATTGTCCAGAAAATTAAATAGCTCAGCATCTGTGTATATTTTTTCTTGGTTGATTTTATTAATATTATTTATCAAAACATCTTTGGTTATTTTTGGTAAATTTTTAAATGCTTTAACATTGTGGTAGAGATCATATATAGGCGCACCAACCATAGTTATAGTGTTGATTCTGTCATCGATACAACTATTCTTCAATGCGATGTAGCCACTAAAACTCATCGCCAGTAAATGACACCGGTTTTCATGTGAAAAATCTATTACATTAAGTATGTCTGAAAACATGCTAAATGATTCGATGTTAAAGTTTATTTCATTTTCACCAACACATGGCATTTCAGTCAAAATGACTGTAAGATCAAGAGAGTGGAAAATATCTAATGCGCTTATCCACTGCTCTTTCAAAGAAATTATTCCTCCACATATAATTACAATATCTTTTGTTTTTCCATGTTTGATATAGAATCGCTGACGCCTGTCCGAGGTAATTTTTTCTTCCAGATTGTGAGTGGCTATATACATTTTTTTAAACAAGCTAATGTAGTCATCATAGGAACGATGTTGAATTGTCGTCGCCGGATAAGGGAATCTTGCAATATTATATAATCCTAACGCTTCTTTATGATTATCATTTCTTTCTGAGTTTTTGGCTTCCTTCCAAAAAACATTGCCCCAGCCAGATGATGAGTCATCTGACAATGAATCTATAGATAAAAGCAAGTTACTAACTCTTCTATAGATTCCCAAAGTTTTTGCATGTAAAATTACGTAATTTTTCATTTCATCTAACTTATTCATATTTATCTCACAAAAATAAATTTGATTCGTATTCCATAAAATTAGATTTTACTTTATTAAGAAATCTTGAGGCTTCGACACCATCAAGTACTCTGTGGTCAAAAACCATAACTAAATTACAGCTATATACGTCTTTTTCTGTTTGTTCTGGACAACCCAGAGTAAATGTAAATGTAGAACCGGATATAGGGATGCAAAGATTCTGACTTTCCTTACCGAAGGATGTCACAGTGAAACTACCAAACAGAGATGCTTGATTTTTAGGTTTGAATATCAACCATTTAGATATCAATCTTCCTATAAACAGTGGAAGTTTCTGTATCAATCTGATTTTCCTATAGGAAGTCTGTTTTTTGAGTCCTTCTTTTTTTATTAAAGATATCTCTTCGTATATAGTATTTGTTGATTTTTTATCTGCGTTTTCAATAGTGTAAGTATAAATGCCTTCTTGCGATTCGTCTTCTTTGGATATGGTTAACCTTGCGTTGATTGCTTCCATATTAATTAGTCTTATGCTACTACCATATTTCACCATACAGTTAAGATGTCTGAATTCTTTGAACGTCTCACCAATTGCTTTAATTAATACTGATGTTGCATAACTCATTTTACAAGGCGATATATTTATTTTTGTTACAAGGGTAACCCCCTTAATTCCATTTACGATATCTAAAAAAATTAGAGTCTGTTTTCTGTTACTTTGTATTTTTGTTAATTTCATTGTTCATCGCCTCAAGGATTTCGCGCAAATTTCTGCATTCTAATAATTTCTCAATTTCAAATTTGATATTTTTCTCATTTTCTAATTTTATTATCATATACACAAAGGTTAATGAATCCCAGCCGTCAAGATTTGAAAGATTACAATCAAGGTCACTTGATTCAAACTGCATACCGGTTTTATCCTTTAGAAGTGTCAAAAAATTATCAGATTTCATTTAGGACTCCTTCAATATTCACATAAGTGTGTTTGTCATAAATCTTTATTTCCGATAAATTAACTTGGTATAAATAATCTGTTTTGTTTAGAAAGCCGCATTTCTTATAAAAATCTTTAAATTTTTTATTTTTGTTTGTTTCTGTATATTTGGCCGTGAATAACTCACAATTCTTTTTTTTAGCAATGTGCACGATTATATTCATTATGCCAAATTCAACTTGTCGTTCGAATATTCGGCAACTCATTACGATATTTTCTATTAAACATGTTTTCTCAAAGAAAGACAGAAATGCACATCCAATAACTCCATAATCACCCAAATTGTCTCTACATGAGAATACGACAATTTTATTGGAGCTTACTGCAAGAAAGTCTCTTACCTCTTTTATATTCATTCTTATTGTTGTCATATTAAATTGGTTCGTTCTTAATGTTAATTCAGAAATTCTTTCAATATATGACTCTGGATATGTTGTAAAAGTTAAAGTCGTGTTCAGACTTTTTAAGAAATCGCTATTGTCTTTTGATGCAATACGAATTTTTTCGCGTAATTTATTTTGGGAAAATGTTATATTTCTTATTCTATCTGAATCTGTTAATTTACTCTTGATAAAATAATCGAAACTTAATATTCTTTTGATATTTTCCATTATGTTATCTGAAAACTCAAAGACAGTAATGCCGGGAACATTCAATTTAACTTCTTCACATTCATATTTTGTGTCATCTATAAAAAGAACATGCTCTGGGTTGATATTTAGATATTTACATATTCCCTTTATGTTATCACTTTTTCTATTCCAGTTAATTGATGTAAAAGAAAATTTATCCCAGTCTATTTTTAGTTTACCATTAGCTTTCTCAAAGACTTCTCTTACGATGATCTCATCGTTTTTACTCGCTATTGCCAGAATAATACCCTGCTCGTACATCCTTAATAGCCATCTCTGATAAATATTAAAATCGCTGGCCTTTTGTGAAGTCAGAATATTGTCTAAACCATCTTCAGCTATAATACCATCCCATAATGTATTATCTAAATCTGTGATTATACATTTCAAGGATTTACCAGAAATTAGCTTTAATAATTTTATTGTCTCTGTTGCAACATAATTTAAAAACTCTAAAGACGCAACCGTGTTATGTGTTTTATATATATTCTCTGTGGTGTTACTAT
The DNA here is from genome assembly GCF_026153155.1 of Photorhabdus aballayi. NCBI lineage: Bacteria > Pseudomonadati > Pseudomonadota > Gammaproteobacteria > Enterobacterales > Morganellaceae > Photorhabdus > Photorhabdus aballayi. Next base: position 29,586 of record NZ_JAPFCD010000047.1, read on the forward strand.
TAAACTCATTCAGGTTTATAATTTGAAATACAGAACTGCTATTTTCTATGTGTTCGGTAAATTTATAAACCAGCCTCTGAAAGGTTTTTCTGTCATCGAGGCTTAGATATTGATTTAGGTTATGAGCGCGGTAGGGTAATGATGACACAAAGAATTTAGCTTTATCTATTCCGAGATCGTAAAATATATCGATAACTCTTTTTACATCCAGTTTTATATTGTCAATATTTTGTTTTACATCATCTATCGGTTTGCATGTGCCATATTCATCGAGATAAAATGATTCGTCATGAATAATTAAGGCAATATCTGGATTGAAATCTTTTATTATAGATTGGTTTAATGACACATATGATAAATAATTGCTGTAATCAGCCTCCATAAATCTTAAATGGATATTCAGATTTGTGGCTTCATAATTTAGTATAGGTTGTAATGCTTTGTGGCTGAGATTGCAAAGAGCTAAACTATTTATAATTTGCTTAGAGCCTTGCTCTATAGATTTTCCTGAAATCATTTTGTTTAAAATACTATTTGGCATATGCACCTCCTTTTTTTACATGAACTCTTGATGTTAACCAACGAGATGATTCTATAGATATAGCTATGCCATCCTCACCGTCGTTTGCTACATCAAAAAACTCTTTTAACTGAAAGAATAAAGCTGCATTTGCACAATTTCCTATATCAGCGACCTTGGATAAAATATGTGTTTTAGGAAATTCGATTTTATTACATATTACATCAACCATTTTTCCAGATAACTGTGGCGGCATTAGCCACATCTTGTCCGATATTTTGAGGTTATTCTCACTTAAAAATGATTTAAAACTATCTTCGATAAGTTCAGGAACTATTTTTTCAATTAATTTATATTCTTCTTGTAACATAGGGGAGTAATTCATATTTTCCCGCGTTCCCTTCCAGTTAGCGAGTTGACCTATTTTTTCATTCAGTCCTATGTATTTGTAACTAACTTCATTTACTGTTAGAGAGTTTCTTGTTTCCTCGCCAGATAGAATGCAGCCTCCCACACCATCACCAAAGAGAACATAATTTACGACTTCTCTGGTGTCTATTTTTTGATTGCTCGAATCAAATACATTAAGAAATTTATTTGAGCATTCAACCCCTATTACGATTCCTTTTTTATGAAAGCCGCTTTCTAATATATATTTTGCCAGGTTTAATGCTTGTACAGCTCCTGAGCATCCTCCTATGATCTGATAGGTTTCAATATTTTTTATCCCTAACTTGTAGCATGCTTCATTGATGCTAGTTGGCAATAAATAATCAGGTGTTGCAGTTGATGTTATAATAAAATCAATGTCATGATAACTGTTTTTATTTTTCTCTATTAGTTTTTTTAAAACTATTGAGATGAGATCGGATGTATTACTGTTAACCTTACCTGTCAGTATATCGGTTGAAAAATGTCGTCCATAATTACCAAATAGTTTTTCTATTAACTGTGACTTGAAATTAATTAATTTACCGAGTTCTTCATTCGTTATGTTAGTGCCTGGAAGATATGTCTCTACTGATGATATGTACATATTTACCCCCCCATTTTTTATTCTTTATTAATAAGTATATCTTATGTTTTTCGGGTGTAAAGAAGTTACTGAGATAATGATCACAAGCTGAATAATCCACAGTGTACCTGTCGCGGACGTACAATCTGTACAAATGCGAGTTACTGAATTTCGTAAGTGAAGGCGATACTGTGGTGGTGCACAGCGTTGAGTGAGTGATGGTCATTTAGTGATTGTATATCAATATACTATCATGATATAGAATTGATATACATTATTTTGTCATGACTCGGAGAACACATCATGCACCATGCCCAAGGAAAAACCACAGCCAGTTTCTTGATCCGCTTACGTAGTCAGGATACGCCCACTGGGATTAGCGCCGGGACGCTCGATGAACTGGTTAAAGTCACTGGTATGAGTAAAACTGAGATCGCACATCTTGCCTTGCGCAACTTTGCAGATCGTTACCTACCGCACTACGAGAAAGATGACGGACCATTGAGCAATGAGCAGATCTGTGCCATCCGTGAGGCGAGCGCCGCTAGCGACATCGCGGATGATAACTTCACTCAACGCCTGTTCTGATCGAGAGGCAATGATGGCACAGCAGCACAAAACGATCAGGTTTACTCCCCTTGCCACTATCGGCAGCATTGTGTGGTGCCGGTTTCCTGAAAGCGTCGGGATGCCGGGACCGAAACCTCGACCGGCGTTAGTAATTGCTGTATCTCCTACTGATCACGCGGTGATTGTGGTTTACGGCGCCTTGCAGAAAACCCATCAGATTTACCCTGGCGAATTTCTTATTCAGACAACGGACATTGATTTTGAACTGACAGGCCTTGCTTACGACACAAAATTTAACCTAAATAACGAAGTAAAACTGTTTTATGATTCTAACTGGTTTGAAGTTGCGCCAGCTTGGCGTGCGCTGCCAATCCCTATTACGCCGCGTATGGGGACGTTACCAGCCAGCTACTATGATGCTGTGCGACGAGCCGCAGCACACCTCAAAAAATAGCTTTAATTGGAGGGTTATAAACCCTCCATCGTAGGCGTATACAAATAAAAAGCTCAGGTATTTTGAATTTAAGCTCTTCTTTAAAAATCTGTCGGTGAAAATTAGATTGCCATTCAATCTATTTCTATCGGAATTTGTGAAATTATATTCAGGCTAATAATTTACATAAATATTATCATGCATTAAAGAAGAAAGTGACTCTTTTAATTTAAACTTTTTATTAACAAATCTTGTTGATATGAAAATTTTACTTTGCTATTTTAACAGGTATTAAAACTGGAATAGGCATTATATTGACGATCTATTCAGTCAGATTGGAAACTTTGAGCAGAAAATTTAGATTATTATCATAATTATGACGAAAGTTACAGGCCAGGAACCACGTAGTCAGAATCTGATTTTCTATATATTTGTTATTTACATCGTCATAACACAAAAACATAAGAAGCAAATATTGGTACGACCAGTTAGCAAGATAGTTAAACAACAACTTAAATTGAAATTACCCCCATTAAATGGATGGCAAATATGACTAAAAAAATTTCATTCATTATTAACGGCCAGGTTGAAATCTTTCCCGAAAGTGATGATTTAGTGCAATCCATTAATTTTGGTGATAATAGTGTTTACCTACCAATATTGAATGATTTTCATGTGAAAAACATTATTGATTATAATGAAAATAATAAATTACGATTGCATAACATTGTCAATTTTCTCTATACGGTAGGGCAAAGATGGAAAAATGAAGAATATTCAAGACGTCGGACATACATTCGTGACTTAAAAAAATATATGGGATATTCAGAAGAAATGGCCAAGCTAGAGGCCAATTGGATATCTATGATTTTATGTTCTAAAGGCGGCCTTTATGATGTTGTAGAAAATGAACTTGGTTCTCGCCATATCATGGATGAATGGCTACCTCAGGATGAGAGTTATATTAAGGCTTTTCCGAAAGGTAAATCTGTACATCTGTTGGCAGGTAATGTCCCATTATCCGGGATCATGTCTATATTACGTGCAATTTTAACTAAAAATCAGTGCATTATAAAAACATCGTCAACCGATCCTTTTACAGCTAATGCATTAGCGTTAAGTTTTATCGATGTAGACCCTAATCATCCGATAACGCGCTCTTTATCTGTTGTATATTGGCCCCATCAAGGTGATACCTCACTCGCAAAAGGAATTATGCAACATGCGGATGTTATTGTCGCCTGGGGAGGGCCAGATGCAATTAATTGGGCTGTAGAGCATGCGCCATCCTATGCTGATGTGATTAAATTTAGCTCTAAAAAAAGTCTTTGCATTATCGATAACCCTGTTGATTTGACGTCCGCAGCGACAGGTGCGGCTCATGATGTTTGTTTTTACGATCAGCGAGCTTGTTTTTCTGCCCAAAACATATATTACATGGGAAATCAGTATGAGGAATTTAAGCTAGCGTTGATAGAAAAACTTAATCTATATGCGCATATATTACCAAACGCCAAAAAAGATTTTGATGAAAAGGCGGCCTATTCTTTAGTTCAAAAAGAAAGCTTGTTTGCTGGATTAAAAGTAGAAGTGGATATTCATCAACGTTGGATGATTATTGAGTCAAATGCAGGTGTGGAATTTAATCAACCACTTGGCAGATGTGTTTACCTTCATCACGTCGATAATATTGAGCAAATATTGCCTTATGTTCAAAAAAATAAAACGCAAACCATATCTATTTTTCCTTGGGAGTCATCATTTAAATATCGAGATGCGTTAGCATTAAAAGGTGCGGAAAGGATTGTAGAAGCAGGAATGAATAACATATTTCGAGTTGGTGGATCTCATGACGGAATGAGACCGCTACAACGATTAGTGACATATATTTCTCATGAAAGGCCATCTAACTATACGGCCAAGGATGTTGCGGTTGAAATAGAACAGACTCGATTCCTGGAAGAAGATAAGTTCCTTGTATTTGTCCCATAATAGGTAAAAAGTATGGAAAATGAATCAAAATATAAAACCATCGACCACGTTATTTGTGTTGAAGGAAATAAAAAAATTCATGTTTGGGAAACGCTGCCAGAAGAAAACAGCCCGAAGAGAAAGAATGCCATTATTATTGCGTCTGGTTTTGCCCGAAGGATGGATCATTTTGCTGGTCTGGCGGAATATTTATCGTGGAATGGATTTCATGTGATCCGCTATGATTCGCTTCACCACGTTGGATTGAGTTCAGGGACAATTGATGAATTTACAATGTCTATAGGAAAGCAGAGCTTGTTGGCAGTGGTTGATTGGTTAACTACACGAAAAATAAATAACTTCGGTGTGTTAGCTTCAAGCTTATCTGCGCGGATAGCTTATGCAAGCCTATCTGAAATCAATGCTTCGTTTTTAATCACCGCGGTCGGTGTTGTTAACTTAAGGTATTCTCTTGAAAGAGCTTTAGGGTTTGATTATCTCAGCTTACCCATTGATGAATTGCCGAATAATCTAGATTTTGAAGGTCATAAATTGGGTGCTGAAGTCTTTGCGAGAGATTGTCTTGATTTTGGCTGGGAAGATTTAACTTCTACAATTAATAACATGATGTATCTTGATATACCGTTTATTGCTTTTACTGCAAATAACGATAATTGGGTCAAGCAAGATGAAGTTGTCACATTGTTATCAAATATTCGTAGTAATCGATGCAAGATATATTCTTTATTAGGAAGTTCGCATGACTTGAGTGAAAACTTAGTGGTCCTGCGCAATTTTTATCAATCGGTTACGAAAGCTGCTATCGCGATGGATAATGATCGTCTGGATATTGATGTTGATATTATTGAACCGTCATTTGAACATCTAACTATTGCGACAGTCAATGAACGCCGAATGAAAATTGAGATTGAAAATCAAGCAATTTCGCTGTCTTAAAATCTATTGAGATATTCTATCACTCAAATAGCAATATAAGGACTCTCTATGAAATTTGGAAACTTTTTGCTTACATACCAACCTCCCCAATTTTCTCAAACAGAGGTAATGAAACGTTTGGTTAAATTAGGTCGCATCTCTGAGGAGTGTGGTTTTGATACCGTATGGTTACTGGAGCATCATTTCACGGAGTTTGGTTTGCTTGGTAACCCTTATGTCGCTGCTGCATATTTACTTGGCGCGACTAAAAAACTGAATGTAGGGACTGCCGCTATTGTTCTTCCCACAGCCCATCCAGTACGCCAACTTGAAGATGTGAATTTATTGGATCAAATGTCAAAAGGACGATTTCGGTTTGGTATTTGTCGGGGGCTTTACAACAAGGATTTTCGCGTATTCGGCACAGATATGAATAACAGTCGCGCCTTAGCGGAGTGCTGGTACGGGCTAATAAAGAATGGCATGACAGAGGGATATGTGGAAGCTGATAATGAACATATCAAGTTCCATAAGGTAAAAGTAAACCCCACGGCATATAGTAAAGGCGGCGCACCTGTTTATGTGGTCGCTGAATCAGCTTCGACGACTGAGTGGGCCGCTCAATTTGGTTTACCGATGATATTAAGTTGGATTATAAATACTAACGAAAAAAAAGCACAACTTGAGCTCTATAATGAAGTGGCTCAAGAATATGGGCATGATATTCATAATATCGACCATTGCTTATCATATATAACATCTGTAGATCATGATTCAACTAAAGCGAAAGAAATTTGCCGGAAATTTCTGGGACATTGGTATGATTCTTATGTGAATGCCACGACCATTTTTGATGATTCAGACCAAACAAGAGGTTATGATTTCAATAAAGGGCAGTGGCGTGACTTTGTATTAAAAGGACATAAAGATACTAATCGCCGTATTGATTACAGCTATGAAATCAATCCCGTGGGAACGCCGCAGGAATGTATTGACATAATTCAAAAAGACATTGATGCCACAGGAATATCAAATATTTGTTGTGGGTTTGAAGCTAATGGAACTGTAGATGAAATTATTGCCTCCATGAAGCTTTTCCAGTCTGATGTCATGCCATTTCTTAAAGAAAAACAACGTTCGCTATTATATTAGCTAAGGAGAAAGAAATGAAATTTGGATTGTTCTTCCTTAACTTCATCAATTCAACAACTGATCAAGAACAAAGTATAGTTCGCATGCAGGAAATAACGGAGTATGTTGACAAGTTGAGTTTTGAACAGATTTTAGTGTATGAAAATCATTTTTCAGGTAATGGTGTTGTCGGTGCTCCTCTGACTGTTTCTGGTTTTTTGCTTGGTTTAACGGAGAAAATTAAAGTTGGTTCATTGAATCACATCATTACAACTCATCATCCTGTCCGAATAGCGGAGGAAGCTTGCTTATTGGATCAGTTAAGTGAAGGGAGGTTTATTTTAGGGTTTAGTGATTGCGAAAAAAAAGATGAAATGCATTTTTTTAATCGCCCGGTTGAATATCAACAGCAACTATTTGAAGAGTGTTATGAAATCATTAACGATGCTTTAACAACAGGCTATTGTAATCCAGATAACGACTTTTATAGTTTCCCGAAAATATCTGTAAACCCCCATGCTTATACGCCCGGCGGACCTCGGAAATATGTAACAGCAACGAGTTATCATATTGTTGAGTGGGCGGCCAAAAAAGGTATTCCTCTCATCTTTAAGTGGGATGATTCTAATGATGTTAGATATGAATATGCTGAAAGATATAAAGCCGTTGCTGATAAATATGACGTTGACCTATCAGAGATAGACCATCAGTTAATGATATTAGTTAACTATAACGAAGATAGTAAGAAAGCTAAACAAGAGACACGTGCATTTATCCGTGATTATGTTCTTGAAATGCACCCTAATAAAAATTTCGAAGATAAACTTGAAGAAATAATTGCAGAAAATGCTGTCGGAAATTATACGGAGTGTATAACTGCGGCTAAGTTGGCAATTGAAAAGTGTGGTGCGAAAAGTGTATTACTGTCCTTTGAACCAATGAATGATTTGATGCGCCAAAAAAATGTAATCAATATTGTTGATGATAATATTAAGAAGTACCACATGGAATATACCTAATAGATTTCGAGTTGCAGCGCGGCGGCAAGTGAACGAATCCCCAGGAGCATAGATAACGATGTGACTGGGGTGAGTGAGTGCAGCCAACAAAGAGGCA